>JAMDAP010000157.1:0-10114 GCA_023484675.1 Bacillota bacterium | reverse complement strand
GGCGTGGACGTACAGGAAGTAGCTGATCAGCAACGGGATAACGATAGTGACAATCCAAGCGCCGCCAACACCGCCTACGCCGACTTCCCGCGCCTGGTGGGCTTCATCGCCCGCGACGGGTTCCTGCCTCGGAAGCTGGCCAACCGCGGCGACACCCTGGTCTTCAACGGCGGCATCGTTTTGCTGGCAGGTCTGGCCAGCGCCCTGATCGTAATCTTCCGGGGCAGCGTCCACGCCCTGATCCCCCTCTACGCGGTGGGCGTCTTCCTGGCCTTCACCATGTCTCAGTCGGGCATGGTGATTCACTGGATCCGCTTGTCGAAGAAGACCGGAATCCTCCCCCACTGGCCGGTGTTCATCAACGCGCTGGGCACCTTCCTCAGCGGCATCGTGCTGGTGGTCATCGCCGTCACCAAGTTCCTGGGCGGCGCTTGGATTGTCACTATCGTTATCCCGTTGCTGATCAGCTACTTCCTGTACGTCCACGCCTACTACCGGCGCTTCCGAAACCGGGTGGAGAGCCTGCTGGACGAGCACCTGACCATCGACGACGCCATTAAGGTCAAGGTCGTCCTGACCATCGGCGGCCTCAGCCCGATCATCGACCACTCTATGAAAGTGGCGCGGCGCATCACGAAGGACATCACCGCCGTGTACGTCGCCGTCGAGCCGGAAGAAGGTGAGCGCATCAAGCGCAAGTGGGACGTCCAGCGGCACGGCGGGGTACAGTTGACCGTCATTCCTTCCCCCTACCGCACGGTGGTCGGCCCGCTGCAGGAGTTCCTCAGCAAAATGCACGCTGACAACCCGGGCACCCTGATCAATCTTCTGGTGCCGGTTATCGTCACCAACGAGCCCTTCGACGCGTACCTGCACAACGGCACCGCCAACCTGATCGTACGCGAACTTCGGTTCACCGAGGGCGTGCTTATCACCGTCATCCCCTTCTACGTCAACACGCGGGATGCGGAGGACGGCGTCATCGCCCACTCTATGACCCCGGCGGAAAGCTAAAAGGTCACCGTTTGCGCCTGGTTCTTGTGGAACCGAGCCCGGAGGAGCCCGACATATCTTTATCAAGCCTGCGTGCGATTGACGCTTGTGCCCTGAAGTTCCGAGCCATGCAAGGCACCGCGCAACCAGAAGGGCGTGCATTTCGGCCGTTGCCAGACCACGAGCCCATAGGGTAGACTTCGGCTTGTGCATATGCGCCGAACTTCCTTTCTCTTGCCGTTTCGGCTTTGCCGGCGCGGCGCAGAAGGGGGAGACGGGGGAACCGGTTCAGGGGTGAATACAGTCCGCCGCCCGACCTGGGAGGAGACTGTTAGGGCAGACGCAGCCCAAACCCGTCAGCTAACCCCGTAGGCACCGCGTCCGGAGCCACCCGTATGCCAGAAAACGGGAGCCCCCGACGGGGCTCTTTTTGCTTGTAGCGAGAAGTAGGCTGATCTCACAACTGGAGGACGGTTCCATGCCTGCCCCGTCACGCCAATTCCTTGCCCGTGTGCACCGCTTTTTCTACGGGCGGCCCAAGCGCACCGACCAGCAGCACCGTGAGCGGCTGGGCATTCCCGCCGCCTTGGCAGTCTTTTCTGCCGACGCCATTTCCTCCGTGGCCTATGCCACCGAAGAGATACTCTGGGTGTTGATTGCAGCCGGCACCGCGGCCACGGCGTACTCCCTGCCCGTGGGCCTTGGCATCGTGGCCCTGGTATGGATCGTGGCCACCTCCTATAACCAGACCATCCACGCCTACCCCAGCGGCGGTGGTTCCTACATCGTGTCCAAGGACAACCTGGGCACGACTGCCGGCCTGGTCGCCGGCGCCGCCCTCCTCGTGGACTATGTGTTGACCGTCGCCGTATCCACTGCCTCCGGCATCGCCGCCGTGACCTCGGCCTTCCCCGCCTTCTACGGGCATGAGGTGGTCCTGGGGCTTGTGGCCATCTGGTTCATCGCCTGGATGAATCTGCGCGGCGTGCGCGAGTCCGGAGCGATGTTCTCCGTGCCCATCTATGCCTTCATGGTCTCGGTGTTCCTGATGATCGCCATTGGCTTCTACCGCGCCGCCCACGGCCTCTGGCATCCGCCGGTGTCCCCTCTGGCCGGCTTCGGCCTGGGCAACGCCGCCTTTCGACAGGCCACCGCCGACGTCACGCTGTTCATGGTGCTGCGCGCCTTTGCCTCCGGCTGCACCGCCCTCACCGGCATCGAGGCCATTTCCAATGGCGTCCAGGCCTTCAAGGCCCCCGAACCGGAAAACGCCGTTAAGACCTTGCGCCTGGCGCGGACCATCCTGTACACGATGTTCGCCGGCATCACCCTGCTGGCCTTCGGCTTCCATGCCCTGCCCAAGCCCGACGAGACCATCCTCAGCCAGATAGCCCACGAGATTTTCGGCTCCGGCTTCATGTACTACGCGGTGCAGATCACCACCGCGGCCATCCTGCTCCTGGCCGCCAACACCGCCTATGCCGACTTCCCTCGCCTGGTGGGCATGGTCGCACGTGACGGCTTCCTCCCGCGCAAGCTGGCCAACCGCGGCGACACCCTGGTTTTCAACGGCGGCATCATCCTTCTGGCCGGCCTGGCGAGTGCCCTGATCGTGCTGTTCAGAGGCAGTGTCCACCTGCTCATCCCGCTCTACGCCGTCGGTGTCTTCCTGGCCTTCACCATGTCCCAGTCGGGAATGGTCGTGCACTGGCTGAAACGGGCCAAGGCGACGGGCGTGAGACCTCGCTGGTCCATCTTCATCAACGGGCTGGGAGCCTTCCTCAGTGGCGTGGTGCTGGTGGTCATCGCCATGACCAAGTTCCTGCATGGCGCCTGGATTGTGACCATCGTCATTCCCATCCTTGTGGGCTACTTCTTTTACGTCCATCAGTATTACCGCCGCTTCCGGGCCCGGGTGGAAAGCCTGCTCGACGAACACATGGCTCTGGACGATGCGAGCAAGGTCAGGGTAGTTCTCACCATCGGCGGTCTCAGCCCGGTCATCGACCACTCCATGAAGGTGGCGCGCCGCATCTCCAAGGACATCACCGCTGTGTACGTGGCGGTGGAACCGGAGGAAGGCGAGCGCATCAGACGGAAGTGGGACGTGCGGCGCCACGGCGGTGTACAGTTGACCGTCATCCCCTCCGCCTACCGCACGGTGGTGGAGCCGCTTCACCGATTCCTGGCCAAGATGCAGGAAGAAGACCCAGGCACCTTGATCAACCTTCTGGTGCCGGTCATCGTTACCAACGAAGCCTTCGACAGCTACCTGCACAACGGCACTGCCGACCAGATTTTGCGCGAGCTGCGCTTCACCGAGGGCGTCATCATCACGGTCATTCCGTTCTACGTCAACATGCACGACGCGGAGGAAGGCGTGATCGCTCACGAGGCGGCGCCAACGGAAGACTGATCGGTTATGCGGGCGCGCCGGTCGTGACTGCGACCGCTTTTTCAGCAGCCGGCGTCCGGGCGGCGCGCCCGTCTCATCGCTTGGCACCCGCGATTCCGTTCGTTGACACGGGCATTTGCTGTGTTATAATAACTCTTGCGTTTGGTTTACATCGAAGAGTAAGAGTTTGCGTGTCGGAGTGGCGGAACTGGCAGACGCGTACGTTTGAGGGGCGTATGGATAAAACCGTGGGGGTTCGAGTCCCCTCTCCGACACCACTAATACTTGTCACTCCTGGTTTTCCAGGGCTTCGGGCGGTCCATCGGGACCGCCCGTTTTCGTGCCCTTTTTCGGGGGTGGCGTATGGGCAAAAACGTCGCCCGACGTACCCCACGGAAGGGCTTCTGTGCAATACGTCTCCCCTGACGTTTGCGGTTTCCAGGGCGGCGAGTTCCTTATCTTTGGTTGACCACACAACTTGTAGGTTGTATACTAGGGCATCGCATTAAGCTGGACCCCAGATCGAAGACGACAGGCATTGCCATCGTTCAGGAAGGGATCAACCGGGTCGTCTGGGCGGCGGAATTGACCCACCGGGGCCAACAGATTCGGGCCGCACTTCTGTCCCGTGCTCAGTGGCGCCGTTCCCGGCGCAGCCGCAAGACCCGCTACCGCAAGTCGCGGTTTTTGAACCGTCGCAGGCGGGAGGGCAGGCTGCCGCCGAGTCAGGAGAGCCGTGTCGTCAACATCCGAACCTGGGTGCGACGGCTGGCGCAGTTCTGCCCCATCACCGCCATCAGCATGGAGTTGGTGAAGTTCGATACCCAAGCCATGCAGAACCCGGAGGTGACAGGGGTCGAGTACCAGCAGGGGGAGTTGCAGGGGTTTGAGGCGCGCGAATACCTGCTGGAGAAGTGGAGCCGCAAGTGTGCTTACTGTGGGGCGGCAGAGGTTCCGTTGGAGGTTGAACATCTCCACCCCCGCAGCCGGGGTGGCACCAACCGGATCAGCAACCTGGCGCTGGCCTGCATCCCGTGCAATCGGGAGAAGGGCAACATGACGGTGGCTAAGTACGGTGTCTTCAAGGGTAAGGACTTCACTCCCATTTTTGCACAGGCCAAGGCGCCCCTCAGGGATGCGGCAACGGTCAACGCAACCCGCCCGGCGCTGTTTGAAAGGCTGAAGGCATCTCTGGCTTGCCGGTCGAAACCGGCACAGGCGGACGTACCACAAGCGTTCCTTCCTGGGTTTCCGCACGGGCGACATGGTGGCTGCGGTTATCCCTTCTGGAAAGTACGCTGGGCGGCACGTTGGGCGAATAGCTATCCGGCAGCGGCCATCCTTCCGGCTCGGCCATTTCGATGTGCAGCCAAAGTATCTGCATGTCATCTGCCGGGCTGATGGTTACCGATACAGAGCGTAAAGGAGAGAACCGCCCTTGCACCGCCCCTTTCAACGGGCGGCACCCTGGCGGGAATTCTGTGGACGTTGGACCGAATCGAAGGCTCCCATCACGTTATGGTGAGGGAGGGCCGGCGGCCTGTTCCTGTGCATGGTCACCGTGATCTCCGGAGGGGCCTGGTGCAAGCCATCATGAAGGAGGCGGGAATAAAGTGAAGGTCGTTTTCCCGTTCCGTGTCTGGGAAGAGGATGGGGCTTACCTCATACAGGGTCTTCCGCCCTTTGACAATGTGGCCACCTATGGCGATACCTTACCCTCTGCTCTGGACGCCGCTCGGGAGGCGCTGACCGGGGTTCTCGGGGTTATGCTGGACCGCGGTGAGCCCATCCCGGACCCGCCCCCGGCTGGCCCGGCGACGTACATGGTCGAACCCTCCCCCAAGGTGGCCATACCCATTTTGTTGCGCAAGGCCCGAGAGGCGGCCGGACTCACCCAGGGTGATTTGGCCACCCGGCTCGGCACCACGTACCAAGCGGTGCAGAAGCTTGAACGGTCCGGAGCTAACCCCACTGTAGCCACCGTTGACCGGGTGATAAAGGCCCTGGGATGGCGGCTAGACGTGAACGTGGTATAGGTCGCGTAAACCATGGACCCACTGGACCCGCCGGCGGGAGTTTACCCGCTCTCGTTTCCGGCAGAGAGTGGCTGCAGCAAAACAGCACCACCATTGGCAGCCGGTATCACTCGGAGCTGCAACGGCACTACCGGTAGCCCGCCCCCACGCAACCGGGAGGAGGGCCGGCGTTAGACGGCCCAGGCGCATTGCCTGGGCCCTTGCCGTGTTTGGACAAACCATTAGGCACACCACGCCACATCGCCCTTCATAAGATAACCAGGACTTCCGTAAACCTGGTTTCCACGGAGGAGCTGAGGAGCGGTGAACGCCGTGTTGAGGAGCTTGAGGAATAGGTGTGTGACCTTCCGGCTGGTTAACGGCGATCAGGTCACCGGTTTTGTCCGTGCGGTGTTCGTCAATGTGGTAAGGTTGTCGGTGGCCGGCCGAACCGTCTTCCTGGTCAGCGCAAATATCGCCTCGTTCCGTCCCACCTCCGGTCTGGCCTGCTAGGGGGTCAAGGAAGCCATAGCTTCTCAAAGCAGGAGCCGGTCCCCGAAGGTTCGGGAACCGGCTCCTGTGGTTTCCTTCTATGCCTGCACACGCACCTCGCGAGCGAACAAGTCCAGGTAATCCCGCACCTGCCCACTGACGTCCACCCAGCCGATGACGTGGTGGCTGCCCAGGGGAGCCGTGAGCAGCGTGGGCGAAGAGCAGCGAGTTCCACCATGTTAAAACCCGCCCTTCACGTAGCTCCAGCCTTCCTCCTCGCGCTCGATGAGATGCGCGATGCCGGCCGGCACTACTTCGACGAAGGCCAGCAGATCCTCCTGGGAAATCTGCTGGTTCTTTAGCGTGTTGCCGCAGGCCAGGCAGCGCAGACCACGGCCGTTCAACTCGGTCAGGCGGTCGGCGCCGCTGCTGCCCTTCCTCAGCAGGCTGATGCCCTTCGGCCCATAGGCCACCAGTTCCACCGTAAGGCTGCCCTCGGGATAGGCAGCGAGCAGGTTCCCCAAACTGTTGAGCAAGAAGGGCCAGCTCTCCGGCCCATCGGTCACGGTCACCACAACCCGGTGCTGGGTCACAGGACACTCCTCCTCTTTTAACCGGTTGGAAACTACGAAGGGATTGTGCCAGAACGCCCAGAAATAGGCAAGGCCCAGTTTGGCCATCTCACGTTGGCAGCCGGGACCCGGACGCCTCCGCACGGCCGAGACCCAACGGGAGGGATCACACCACGGCCCGCAAGAGCCTTCTTTCCGTCTATCGCGGCTTGCCCGCCAGCATCTACGTCATCTTCACCGCCGGTATCATCAATAGCATGGGAAACTTCGTCTTTCCCTTCCTTACTCTGTATCTGACCAGCAAGCAGGGCATGACCGAAGCCCAGGCCGGGTTCTTTCTGCTGGTGGCGGCCGGCATGTACCCGCCGGGGGCCATGGTCGGCGGCAAGCTGGCGGACCACTTCGGGCGCAAGAAGGTCCTCGTCGGCGGCATGGCGCTGGCGGCCCTTCTGCTGATTCCCTGCGCCTTTCTGCCCTCGCCTCAGCTCACCGCCTGGCTGATCATCGCCTCCCGGTTCTTCGCCTCCATGTCTGATCCGGCGCAAGGCGCCGTCCTCATCGACCTGACGAACAGTTCCAACCGCAAGGCTACCTTTTCCCTGCTCTACCTGGGGCACAACATCGGCTTCGCCGTAGGGCCGACGCTGGCAGGCGTCCTGTTTCGCAACCACCTGCCCTGGATTTTCATCGGCGACGCCCTGACGACGTTGATCTCCATCGCCCTGGTGGCCTGCTTCGTGCCGGAGACAATCCCCCGGGGCGACGTGGCGCCCGAAAGCGAGCACGGCAACCTGTCGCCGGGGGAGCGGGCCGAGTCGGGCGGGCTCTTGCCCGCGCTCCTCCGGCGCCCGGTCCTGGTGATATCCTCGTTCATCTTGCTGGTCTATTCCTTCGTCTATTCACAGCACATCTTCACCCTGCCACTGCAGTTGAAGGGGCTCTACGGCGACAACGGCCCCCTCTACTTCGGCACCCTGATGAGCGTTAACGCCCTGACCGTCGTCGGCTTTACTTCGATCCTCACGGTCCTCACCCTGCGCCTCAAGCCGGTGGCCGGCATGGGGCTGGGCGGCCTGTTCTACGCCGCCGGCTTCGGCCTCATCTTTGCCATCCGGTCCATGCCGCTGTTTTACCTCTCCACCTTCATCTGGACCCTGGGCGAGATCCTGGTCACCACCAACACCGGCGTCTTCATCGCCGACAACACCCCCGTTTCCCATCGGGGGCGGTTCAACTCCGTTCTGAACGTCATTTCCGGCGCCGGCTTCGCCGCCGGGCCCTGGCTCACCGGCCTCTGGCTGCGGCGTACGAGTACGCAGATGATCTGGGCCTATATGTTCTTCCTGGCGTTGGGAGCGTCCCTGCTGATGTTTGTCCTGGACCTGGCGCGCTCTAAGACCCATGTGCCGGCAGAAACCGAATAACTGTCGTTCAGATCGAGTGGCGGGCCCTTGCCCGCCGTTTTTTGCTTGCCCCTGGGCGAACTGCAGTTCGTGGGCGACCGCAAGACTGGTGCGGTCGCCCAGTGGCGGCGATACCGGGCCCGGCGCGAGCCGGGCTCCCACCAGCCGGGCTCCTTCTTGTGCCTCCGGGTCTGTTTTGTTACACTCGATATCCCTATTTCTCAGGCCATTTCCAACTCTGGCCCTTCATTTTTCTCGCAAGTCCTTATTCGCCTTCACTTGGCTCAATTTGTTGGTACAACTTTGGTCCTAGACCTTTCGACCTACGACAAATTGAGGTTAAACGCGTAAGCGCGATATATCAAGGATTTCATGGCCCCAATCATGCAGTGCTGATAACAGCAAGGTTGGCCCAGTTTACAGCACTGTTACAAGTGGATTATGATGTAACTACATTCCGGGTCGGGCAATGTCCCGCAATCGTGGAATGGCCCACCTCGCGCCCGAGCGTTTAAGCAGGCGCGGGGAATCTTGTGAGGGGGGAACCGCATGACAAAGAGGACGATCGCTCTTGTCCTCGCCGCGTTGATGGTGTTCGGCCTTGTCGCAGCCGGCTGCTCCAAGCCTGCCGCCACCGGCCCCAGCGCCAACGGCAAGCCCCAGATTCTGAAGTGGAACCTGGGCGATGAGCCGCCGAGCATGGATTCCGTGCTGAGCACGGACCAGGTTTCGTTCTGGCTTCTGAACGCGACCCAGGAAGGCCTGGTCCGCCAGATCGAAGGCCAGCTGCCCACGAAGGGCTCCGGCCTGGCCAAGGACTGGACCATCTCGCCGGACGGCACCGTCTACACCTTCACCCTGCGTGATGCCAAGTGGAGCGACGGCCAGCCCATCACCGCCAAGGACTTCGTCTTCGCCTGGAAGCGGGCCATGAACCCGAAGACCGCGGCGGAGTACTCTTACCAGTTCGCCTACATTAAGGGCTTTGACGAGCTCTCCAAGATCGATGTGAAGGCGGCCGGCGCCGACCAGAAAATCAAGGAAGCCCTGGACAAGGTGGGCGTGGTGGCCAAGGACGACAAGACCCTTGAGGTCACCCTTAACACCGCCACCCCCTACTTCCTCAGCCTGATGAGCTTCCCGACCTTCCTGCCGGAGCGCCAGGATATCGTCGAGAAGTACGGCGAGAAGTACGCCGCTGAAGCCTCCAACATGGTCTTCTCCGGTCCCTTCACCATTACCGAGTGGACCCACGAGACCAAGATGGTCTTGACCAAGAACCAGAACTACTGGGACAAGGACAACGTCAAGCTGGACGGCATGGAAACCGTCATGATCAAAGACATCAACACCCCGGTCAACATGTACGAGGCCGGTGACCTGGACATGATCAACGTGCCGCCTGAATTCCTGGCCCAGTACAAGGCCAAGGGCAACGTCGTCACCCGTGCCCAATCCACGGCCTGGTACATCGAGTTCAACACCAAGGACTCGATCATGAAGAACACCAACATCCGCAAGGCCTTCTCCCTGGCCCTCGACCGCCAGGAGTTCGTGGACAAGGTTTTGGCCAACGGCTCCGTCGTGGCCACCGCCTATACCCCGCCGACCATTGCCGGCAACAAGGGTTCCTTCCACGGCCTCGTTGGCGACGTCCTGAACCCGAAGGCTGACCCGGCCGCCGCCAAGGCTGCTCTGGATGCCGGCCTGAAGGAGCTCGGCCTTTCCAAGATGCCGAAGATCAGCTTCCTCTCCGGCGACTCCGACCGCGCCAAGAAGTGGGCCGTCGCCTTCCAGGAGATGTGGAAGCAGAACCTGGGCGTCGAGGTCAACGTCGAGACCGTGTCGTTCAAGGTTCGCCTGGACCGCATGACCAAGGGCCAGTACCAGATGGTCATCGCCGGTTGGGGCGCCGACTACAACGACCCGATGACCTTTATCGACCTGTGGCACAGCATGCCCGCCGATAACCCCGGCAACAACTCCGCCTTCTACAACAACCCTGCCTACGATAAGCTGGTGGACGACGCCAAGAGCACGGGCGATCAGGCCAAGCGCATGGACGACATGAAGCAGGCCGAGCAGATCCTGCTCAACGAACTCCCGGTGGCTCCGGTCTTCTACCCGGCCTGGAACTACATCGAGAAGCCCTACGTCAAGGGCATCCAGCACTTCGCGGTGGGCTCGGACTACGAGTTCAAGTTCGCCAGCATGGATCCCCACTAGGCTCTTGTCTGAAGGGCG
>JAMDAP010000081.1 GCA_023484675.1 Bacillota bacterium | reverse complement strand
AGTTTGCCGCCGGCTTCCTTCCGACCCCGCCTCACGACGACGCCGTTGCCTTTGGCTAACGGGCTGGTGCTGCCTCGCCCGTAGTGGACTTTCACCACCAAGTCAGCGCCCATGCCGGGCGCACAACAAGAAGACCGGCCTTCTCGCGGGAAGGCCGGTCGAGCTTGTCTTTTTTTGGTTTTCTTCATCGCAGCTTAAAAGGGCGGTTCAAGAAGCGGATTGCCTCAGACTTCCCTGCGTCCTTCCAGGGCCTTGCCAAGGGTCACCTCGTCTGCGTACTCGAGGTCCCCACCCACCGGAAGTCCTCGGGCAAGGCGCGTCACTCGCAATCCCATGGGCTTCAGAAGACGTGCCAGGTACATGGCAGTCGCTTCCCCTTCGATATTGGGGTTGGTGGCTAGAATCACTTCACGCACCTGTCCATCTCCAAGCCGGGAGAGCAACTCCCTGAGGCGGAGGTCGTCAGGGCCGATGCCCTCCATGGGTGATATGGCTCCTTGAAGAACGTGGTAGAGGCCCTTATACTCACGGGTGCGCTCCAAGGCCACCACGTCCCGCGGCTCCTCCACCACGCAGATGAGCCCGCGGTCACGCCTTGTGCTGGAGCAAATGCTACAGGGGTCTTGATCCGTCAGGTTTTGGCAAACGGTGCAGTAACGGACCTTTTCCCTGGCGACCAGCATGGCTTCCGCCAGAGTCTGCACCTCCTCGCGCGGGGAGAACAGCAGGTGAAAAGCCAGGCGTTGAGCCGTCTTGGGTCCGATGCCGGGCAGCTTGGTCAGCTCGTCAATCAGCCGGGCGATGGGCTGGGCGTAGTACATGGAGCTAGAACATCCCAGGCAGTTTCATGCCGCCCGTGATTTTTGCCATCTCAGCTGAGGCCATCTCCCCAGCGCGGCGCAGCCCTTCGTTGACTGCCGCCAATACCAGGTCCTGGAGCATTTCCACATCGTCGGGATCGACCGCCTCGGGCTTGATCGTAATGGATTTGAGTTCCTGCTTCCCCGTCACCACCACCATCACCATACCGCCGCC
This sequence comes from Bacillota bacterium, assembly GCA_023484675.1. The sequence continues at coordinate 11,887 of JAMDAP010000081.1, read as the reverse complement.
GGCGGTTGCCTCCACCGTGCGCTCTGCCAACTCGTCCTGCAGCTTTTGCATGTTCGTCTGCATTTGCTGCACTTGTTTCATCATCTTGTTGAGGTTCCCCATGTTCATCACGGTGAAAGCTCCTCCTTGCAGCCTCAGTTGTCTTTACGAATCTCCACGATCTCGCCGCCAAAGAAATCGACCACCCGCTTGACCACCGGGTCGTCCGCCGGTTCAGGGGGATGGCTCGCCGCCACCTTGGTGGGCTGTGCCGCCGCCTCATTGCCCTCCAGAACCGATACCAACGTCAGTTGAGCACCCAGCACTGCGGCCACCGCTTCTTCTACGACGGTGCGCCGTTCGCTGCGACTCATCTGCCCACGATCATAAGTGTTGAGCCCCTTGGGAAATTGGATGAAAAGCCGCCCCTGCTCCAGGCGGACGGGCTTGCCCTTGCTTAGCATCTGATAGACAAGGGGCCGGGATTCCCGAGCGTGGCGCAACACTTCAGGCCAGCGGGCCAGAACTCCTTCTAAGGTCAGTCCCGGCTCAGCCGGCGCCGAGACCGCTGGAGTGGAAAGCGTTGAGGCAGCGGGACGCTCCGGCGCCGCCGGCCCCACCCCATCCCTGGCGACGGATTCCGCTTGTGATGGGGTTTCGTTCCGAACAGCAACACTGCACAGCTTGACCAAGACCAGTTCTACCAGAAGGCGTGGCTGGCTCGACCACTTCAGATTTCCTTCCGTTTCCGCCAGGGAAGCCAAGACCGCCGGCAGGCGGTCATCGGAAAACTCCGCCGCCACCTGCTGCAGCAAGGTCATGTCACCAGGCGCTGCATCCAGCAAGCCCTGATCGTCCCAACCGTAAGCCTGCAGAAGCATGGCATTGCGCAAAAAGCCCATGAAGTCGCGCAGGAACTGCCGGATGTCCTTCCCCTGGCGCACCACCCGATCCACCAGTCGCAGGGCAGCGGTGGCGTCGTACCGCGCCACGGCCAGCCCTGCCTCTGCCAAAAGCTCGGAAGGGGCCAGGCCGAGGACGGAGAGGGCATCGTCCAGGGCAATGCTCTGACCGCAGAAGGCGGCCAGCTGGTCCAACAGACTGAGAGCGTCGCGTAGCCCTCCTTCTGCCGCGCGGGCAACCAGGCCCAGCGCGCTTTCTTCGACGCTCAAGCCGCCCTTGCCGGCCACCTCTTGTAGCCGAGCCTGAATCTGGCCGACGGACAAGCGATGAAAATCAAACCGCTGACAACGCGAAAGTACCGTCAGCGGGACCTTTTGCGGGTCGGTGGTGGCCAGGATGAAAAGGGCGTGGGCCGGGGGCTCCTCCAGGGTTTTCAGCAGAGCGTTGAAGGCCTCGTTGGTCAGCATATGAACTTCATCAATTATGTATACTTTGTACCGGCTTTCGGCCGGCGCGTATTTGACCTTATCCCTCAGGTCGCGGCTCTCGTCGATGCCGCGATTGCTGGCAGCATCGATCTCCAGAACGTCAACGGAAGAGCCGTTGGTGATGCGGAGACAGGACGGACACTGGTTGCAGGGGTCGGCGGAGTCCCCCCGGCCCGTGCAGTTGACTGCCTTGGCCAGAATCTTGGCCACGGAGGTCTTGCCGGTCCCCCGCGGTCCGGCAAACAGGTAGGCGTGCCCGAGACGGTTCATCCGAACGGCGTTCCGCAACGTACGGGTGATGTGCTCCTGCCCCACCACCTCGGTGAACGTCTGCGGCCGCCACTCACGGTACATGGCGACGTAGGACAACTGCCACACCTCCTTCACTTCGGCGCCCAACCTGTCCGAAGCTGTTCTATAAGGTTCGTGCTGCCTTCGATCATTCCCTTTCAGGGCAGCAAAAACGGGGCCTGGGGCCCCGTTTTGAGGATAACTGGAGATTCAAGGTCAGTGCCAAGCCGAAACGTAGAGCACCGACTGGTTCCCATCGGCGTCGTGGACCGTGAACTCGTAGGCTGGATCCACGCCCGCCTCGCGGCCGGGAGCTGTGAGCAGGGGCCAGCGGTAAACAAGTGCCACCTTCGTCACCATAAGCTTGGGCCCGCCGCTATACCAGTCAAAGGGCAGGGACCGAAGCTGGGCCACGGCTTCCTCGGGGGGAATGACCGGCCGCGAGCCGGCGACGCGTACGGATAGCGACAGCGCGGGCCACGAGGCATAGACGACCCGGCCGGCTTGATCCAGCCGCAGGGCGCCGCCCGCATCCGTCACCTCCGTGCCGTCGAGGACAAGCCGGAAATCCACCCAATAGGTGCCGAGGTCCTCCTGCCTGGCCGACAGCTTCGCGTCATCAGCACCGGGCAGTTCAACCTGATGAAGGAAGCTGCGCACGGCATTCTCGGCCTCGGTCCGGCTGACGCTCGCCGGCGCCGCAGGGGTGGCAAGGCCATCAACCCGATAGGTGTAGGTCCACCCATTTCCCCAATCCGGGCTGGCCACGAGCCACAGCCCCGGGACCTTATAGGGCGGCAGGTCGGGAGTCGTCGCCGATGCGCCTTTGGAGGCCTCTCCGACCCACAGATGGCCGTAGCCCTGCTGCACATCGCCTGGCAGCGACAGGCGGCCCGCCATCGCCTGGATGTCCGCCGGCGCCAGGACGAGCTGCCGCATGTGGTAGGCAGGAAGCTGCGTTGGCACGGCCGGCAGGGCCGCCTCCAACTGGAACGTGGCAGCACCCGGGTCGACCCTGACCATGCCGGCGTCGGCGCGTTGCGCCGGGCGCACCAGCCCGCGGCTGGTCGCGGCACCGGAAGGCGGAGCAGCTGCCCGCGCCTCCGCCTCAGGTCCCGCTCCGGCGGGCGCCGGTAATGGCGCCGGTAAGGAGGCGACCCCCATGCTGGGCTCACCCTGACTCGCCTTGTCCAGGGCCTTGATGGAACCTCCTTCATTTGCCGTGGGCGCCTCCCGGGCCGCCAGCGAGGCCGTTGACGTGGGCGCACCCCCGCGCCTGTCTTGCAGCCGCAGTGCGGTCGCACCCGCGACCAGGGCCACTACCACGGCGGCAGCCGCGCTCATGGCCAAGGGCTGGCGAAACCAGGGAAGCCGGCGGCGTTCACAAACCATCGCCGCTTCCGCCAGGAGCTGCTGGCGAAGCTCTTCCCGGTAGGCGTCGCGAGGTGCGGCTTGTAGAATTCCTTCCGATAGTCGCTCCACGACGTCCTTCAGGGCTTCGCGCTCATAAGGGTTCTGCGTCTGTTCTTCAATTAGTTGGCGAATGTCGTCAAACTCCCTCACGTGCAAGCCCCCTCTGCTCCTGAAGGCGCCGGCGCAGGGTGGACAGGGCCCGGAACATTAACGATTTCACCGCCTGTTCCGTCCGTCCGGTGGCCTCGGCGATCTCCTTCAGCTTGAGGCCCCCTACAAAGCGCATCAGGATGACATTTTGCTGGTCGGGCGTGAGGTGTCTGACGGCCAGCTTGACTTCTTCGGTTTCAGCCTGCAACACGGCGATCTCCTCCGGGCCGGGGTGCTCGTCGGCCCAGCGGTCGATCTCCAGGGGAGCCGGCCGGTGGCGCAACGAGCGGTAGTGATCATTGACCACATTGGCGGCGATGCGGAAGAGCCAGGCGGGGAAGCTGGCAGCGGTCCCTTCAAAGCTCGAAAGGTTGCGCAAAGCCCGGAGAAAGGCGTCAGCCGTCAGATCCTCCGCCGTTGGACGATCATCCACCCGCCGGTAGACGAATGCGTAGACCCTGGCAAAGTACTGGTCATACAGCTCTCCGAAAACCCGGGGGTCAAGCTTGGCTCGCGCCACCAGGTCCTCCAGCGGAACGGTCTGGGCCGACAAGATGGTCACGCCTCCATTCTTTGTTCAGCCCCTCATCCGCACCCTTAAGACGGTCGAGAGGGCAAAAGGTTTCGTGTTTGAGGCAACGGTCCCTGTACCATGCTAGCCCGGCGGCGCTTTCCGAGGTATCCTCCATCGGTATGAAAAAGGCCCACCCCTTCGGGTGAGCTTCGATTAAACTATTGGCCGCGCACCTGCCGTCGGCGCTCTCCTTCCGGTCGATACCAAAGCAGTTAACTCGGGTCAGGCGCTCCCGCGGCACACGCGACACATTCCTTACCGCTGCTCCCTTCCGGGCCTGACGGGGTTCAGAAGGCCTCGTTGCGCAGGACCCAACCGTCTTTGCCACTTACTCCGGCCAGCCCCACAAGGGAAGGGCCTCGGGCAGGGATTCAACCCCGCTGCAGCGGATTGCGGGTTCAGGGCACCGCTACCTCCCCATCTAGCACGGCCAAGAACAAACCTCGTTAGCGACGATAGGGCCGGCGATCGAGAAGCGCCGGGTTATTTTGGAAGAATGGCGGAGAGAGAGGGATTTGAACCCTCGAGACGGTTTTAGCCGTCTACACGATTTCCAGTCGTGCGCCTTCGACCACTCGGCCACCTCTCCGCGTGCTCTCACAACTGATACCGGTGTTACCGGCAGATATGAACTTGATGGCGGAGAGGGTGGGATTCGAACCCACGGTACCTTTTTAGGGTACACCGCATTTCGAGTGCGGCACCTTAAACCGCTCGGACACCTCTCCGCATGGTGTCACACTCTTTAACGACGCAACTGGAAGAATCGCCGCAGTATGGCCTGGCACTCTTCCTCCAGGACGCCGCTGATCACCTTGGCCTGGTGATTGACCGCGGCATTTTCCGCCACGTCCCGCACCGTCAAGGTGCCCCAGGCTTTGGGATCCCGAGCCCCGAAGACGACGGTATCCACCCTGGCCTGAACCAGAGCACCGGCACACATCGGGCACGGTTCCAGGGTCACGAATAAAGTGGTCCTGGCGAGCCGCCAGGTCCCCAGGGATCGAGCAGCCCGACGAATGGCCAGGATCTCGGCGTGGGCTGTCGGATCGCCCAGTTCCTCACGGCGGTTGTGCGCCCTGGAGATAACCTCCCCATCACGCACCAATATCGCTCCCACCGGTACTTCACCAAGTTCGAGCGCCTTTTCAGCTTCAGCGAGGGCCTCTCGCATGAAGCTCTCCAGCTGTGAGTAGTCCATATGACCTCTAAACTGGTGCGCCCGGGAGGACTCGAACCACCGGCACGCGGTTTAGGAAACCGCTGCTCTATCCACCTGAGCTACGGGCGCTGAAACCTGATCTCTTGAGCTTTAAAAATGGCGCGCCCGACAGGGCTCGAACCTGTGACCTTTTGATTCGTAGTCAAACGCTCTATCCAACTGAGCTACGGGCGCGCGTATTCTCTTATCAAGCGGCTTCGCCACCTGCACAAAGTAGGATACCACAGGCCATTAGGCTTGGCAAGTGGCTCTGGGGTGGCTCTGGGGTAGCAAATCCGAGCAAGCCAGGTAGCAAAACCGCCCCTTGCAGGGGGGCGGTTGTTAGTCATAAGTGGCGGAGAGAGAGGGATTCGAACCCTCGCTAGGGGAAACCCCTACTAACGATTTAGCAAACCGCCCCCTTCAGCCTCTTGGGTATCTCTCCGCGGGCAAGTTGCTCTCGTATCGTACCATATCGAGACAAGCGGTTGCAACCTGGTGGACTCAATTTCCCCGCGGAACATTGTGACAAGCGTGTACCGGCCCACCGCGTTTGGCGCTATCGCCCTTCCTTCTCCCTGCTAAGGGACTGAACTTCCACAATCGCCCAATGCCATATACATTGAGGATGAAAGGGGGGCTTGCTGACATGGACCAGCGTCCTATCCTCGAACCGTACCGCATCAAGATGGTCGAACCCATCCGCCGAACCACTCGGGACGAGCGCACTGCACTCATTGCCCAGGCTGGCTACAACCCGTTCCTGCTCCGATCGGAGGACGTGTTCATTGATCTGCTTACTGACAGTGGCACGGGAGCCATGAGCCAAGGACAGTGGTCGGCAATCATGGATGGGGATGAAGCCTATGCCGGTTCTCGCTCCTTCTATCGGCTCAAGCAGGCGGTGGAGGATGTTCTGGGGTTCCCCTACGTCATTCCGACCCATCAGGGCCGGGCTGCAGAGCATGTCCTGTTCACGGCTCTGGTCAAGCCCGGCGACCTGGTGCCCAACAACATGCACTTTGACACCACCAAAGCTCACGTTCAGCACCGCGGTGCCGAGCCCATCAACCTATTGCAGCCGGAGGGTTACCGGGCCGACCTGATCCACCCCTTTAAAGGGAATATGGACACGGACGGCCTGAACAAACTGCTGGCTGAACGGGGAGACCGCGTGCCTCTGGTGATGGTCACCGTTACCTGCAACAGCGGGGGCGGCCAGCCTGTTTCTCTGGCCAATCTAACTGAAGTTCGCCGTGTCTGCGACCGGTACGGGAAGCCGCTCTTCCTAGACGCCGCCCGATTCGCCGAAAACGCCTATTTCGTCCAGCAGCGCGAGCGCCCGGACCTTTCGGTGGCGGAGATCGTGCGGCAGACGATGGCCCTGGCCGACGGCATCACCATGTCGGCCAAGAAGGACGCGCTGGTGAACATCGGCGGCATGGTCGCACTGCGCGATGCCGACCTTTACCAGGGGTGCTGCAATTGGGCCATCCTCTTTGAAGGCTTCCCCACCTACGGCGGTTTGTCCGGCCGCGACCTGGAGGCCATGGCTCAGGGGCTGCGCGAGGTGGTGGACGAGTCCTACCTGGCCCACCGGGTGGGGCAGGTCGCCTACCTGGCCGGGCGCCTGCGCTTGGCGGGGGTACCCATCGTGGAGCCTCCGGGCGGCCACGCCGTGTACCTGGACGCACTTCGCTTTCTGCCGCATGTGCCGCAGGGTCAGTTTCCCGGGTGGGCGCTGTCGGTGGAACTGTACATTGAAGGCGGGATACGGACGGTGGAGATCGGCACCGTGCTCAGCGGCCGCGACCCGGCCACGGGCGATCACGATTACCCCCGCCTGGAGCTCCTCCGCCTGGCCCTCCCGCGGCGTACGTACACCCAGACCCATCTGGACTGGGTAGCCGACAGCATCATCGCGCTATACGCCAGGCGCGACACGGTCAAGGGCCTCCGTTTTACCTACGAACCGCCGGTCTTGCGGCATTTCACCGCTCGTTTTGAGTCGCTGGCTTGAGTTCGGCTCGCCTTGATCCGACGCAGGAAGGGCGCCTGTCCACGGTGCTTCCCACTGTGAGGCGAGTTTCCCTTGATCCAGAAGGTTCTTTGCCAACATTGTAGAATTTTGGCTGGGAAGGAGTTCATGCTTGCGGGGGTGTCCCATGCGCGCGTCACTCACAGTAAAGATCGTCGTCGCCTTTGCCGCTACAGCTCTTCTCACGTCATTGGCCGGGCTCAACGTAGTGCTGGCTCTGCGCTCCGTCGACGGTCAGTACCGAACCCTGAATCGGGAAATCATCCCGGCCCAATCCAGCACGGCCGAGATCCTCACCGGTCTATATGCCCAAACCGCTGCCGTTCGGGCCTACATCACCACCGGAGACACCACCTTTATGAACCAGTTTAACGACGCGAAGAAAGCCACGGACACCGGGATTCAGGCTCTGCTTGCCCTGACCTCTGGAGGGTCGGACAAGGGCGCCGTCGAGGCCACTCAGGCCCAACAGACCGAGTTCGCGGCCACGGCCGAGACCGTCATGAATCTGGTGCAGCAAGGCAAGTCGGATGAGGCGGTAGCCCTATACAACAGCAAGGGAGAGCGCCTCCTCAAGGAGACCGAGCAGTTGGCCAGGGGGCTGAGCGCCCAATACCAGCAGAGGGTCACCGAAGCGGCCCAGGCGCAGGACATCGGCTTTGTTGTGGTTGGGGTGGTATTGGCCGTTGGCTTGGGCGTGGGTCTCGGCCTGGCCTGGACGCTGTCCGGGCCTCTGCGCGCTGTCACGGCGGCGGCGAAGATGCTGGCGAGCGGCGACTTCCGTCTGCGGGACGTCACCATTCGCCGTAGGGATGAGCTGGGCGACCTCGGCGAGGCCTTCAACCAGATGATTCACGGCGTGAGGGCTCTCGTCAACGACGTTGTCCAGTCGGCTGACGCAGTGGCTGAGTCCGCCGGCCAGCTGCGCCAGGCCTCGGAACAGACCGCGGCCACCTCCCAGCAGGTGGCTCAGGCAATGGGGGGCCTGTCGGAGTCGGGTGGGGAGCAGAGCCGAGGATCGACTCAGGCGGCTCAGGTGGCGACGGAGTTGAAGCAAGCCATTGGCCAGCTCGCGGCCGGAGCCCAGGAGCAGAGCCGCCACATCCAGGCCACGTCCGAAAACTCGGAGAAGCTGACCCGTGACCTCGGTCAGCTCATGGAAACCGTGGAACGAATCCGGTCGTCTGTGGTCGAAAACGGGAAATCCGCTGGAGCAGGGTTACAGGTGGTAAGCCAAACGGCAGAAGGGATGGAACGCGTACGCCTGGCGGTTGATGAGGCTGCCCACCGGCTGCGGGATCTGGACACCGCCTCGAATCAAATCGGTCAGATTACGCAGGTGATTACGGAGATTGCTGATCAGACCAACCTCCTGGCGCTCAACGCGGCCATTGAGGCGGCCCGCGCCGGCGAGCAGGGCAAGGGGTTTGCCGTGGTGGCTGAGGAAGTCCGAAAACTGGCGGAACGTTCGGCCTCATCGGCCCGAGAGATCACCGGCCTGGTGACGGGGATCCAGGGCAGCACGGTGAACCTGGTCCAGGCCATGGAGCGCAGCACCGGCGAGGTTGTATCTGGTTCAGAACTTGCCCAGAAAGCGGCCCAGGTTCTCAAGGGCGTGGTTGATACCGTAGAGCAGGCTGTGGCCGCCGCTGAGGAGGCGGTCCAGATCACTGCTGACAACACCGCTGCGGCGATGTCCTCCAACGAGTTGGTGATCTCCATGGCCGCCGTCGTGGAGGAGAATACCGCGGCCACTGAGCAAATCAGCGCCAGTGCCGAGCAGCTCGAGACCATCGTGGTGGGGGCAGCTCGCTTGGTCGAGGAAGGTTCAGCCGTACTGCAGCAGGTCTCCGCTTCGGCGCAGGAGCTGAACGCCACGGCGGAGGAGGTTACCGCTTCCGCCGATGACCTGCAGGGCGTGGCTGAAGGCCTGCGCAAGGCCGTGCACCGGCTACAGGTTTAGGCTGGCGGAGTGGCCCCGTGGTGCGCCAGCACCCGAAAGAAGGGGCACTGCTCGTGGTTGGCAGCGCCCCTTCTTCGTGGTTAGCCTCAGGGCCTGGGACTCCGATTGTCACGGCCTCTACCTTGGCCAGAACAAATGCCCAAGGTAAAACGTTCCGACGATCGCGACCACGTGCCAGACCCACCAACCCGATTGCAGGAACTCCCAGGTGGTGCCGTCCGCCGGGTTGCGCCTCTTGGTGGTCACGTTGCCGCCATTAGCCACAGCGATTACCTCCTTTGCCGTAGCTTGGTCCCGCCATTCGTTGGCTATGCAGAACCGGCGCTTGCCGTGGAGTGGAGAGACGCGCAGCGCGGGCCGGCGACGTTTTGGCCATGCCTGTTGACAAAAAGGCCGCCGGTCCGTTTGCAATAAGGTGCGGAAAGGGGCCATACCTCCAGTGGGTATGGCCCCTGAAACGTTGTCATATGGCGGAAGGGGTGGGATTCGAACCCACGGAGGGCTTGCGCCCTCGGCGGTTTTCAAGACCGCTTCCTTAAACCGCTCGGACACCCTTCCGTAATGTTAATGCAGATATAGCGAATTCACTTTAGCAGGTGCCGCAATTATGGTCAAGGCGGGCAAATGCCTGTCGGTACGTATGAGCATTGGCTGCGTCAATCAACCGGCGCGATGCGGTCGAGACCTCCCATATACGGCAGCAACACCTTGGGAATGGTGACCGAACCGTCTTCTTCCTGATAGTTTTCGAGGATGGCCGCCACCGTCCGGCCGATGGCCACACCGGAGGCGTTGAGCGTGTGCGCGTACTCCACCTTGCCTTGCTCGTTGCGGAAGCGAATGGCGCCGCGGCGCGCCTGGAAGTCACGGGTGTTGGAGGCCGAGCTGATCTCCACATAGCGGTTGTAACTGGGCATCCACAGCTCCAGATCGTACTTTTTGGCCTGCTGGAAGCCCATGTCGCCGGTGCACATGAACAGCACGTGATAGGGAATCTCCAAGCGCTGCAGCACATCCTCGGCGTCGTGGGTGAGGCGCTCCAGCTCGGCGCTGGAGTCCTCGGGCCGGGTGAACGCGACCATCTCCACCTTATCGAACTGGTGCATGCGCACCAACCCCCGGGTGTCGCGCCCGGCGGCGCCGGCCTCGGAGCGAAAACAGGGCGAGTAGGCGCAGTAGCGCAGGGGCAGGGCGGAGGCGGGCAGAATCTCATCCCGATGCAGGTTGACCAGGGCCGTCTCGGCCGTGGGAATCAGGTAATAGGGCTGGTCCCGCAGGGCGAAGACGTCCTCGGCAAACTTGGGGAACTGGCCCGTGGCGTACATGCTCGCCTCATTGACCATGAGCGGCACCCAGTGCTCCGTATAGCCATGTTCGGTCACGTGCAGGTCCAGCATGAAGTTCATCAGAGCTCGCAGCAGCCGGGCGCCGGCGCCGCGCAGGTACACGAACCGAGCCCCGGTGACCTTGGCGGCGCGTTCGAACTCGAGGATGCCCAGGTGCGTGCCGGTCTCCCAGTGGGGCTTGGGGTCAAAGCCAAACAGCCGCGGCTGGCCCCAGCGGCGAATCTCCACATTCCCCGACTCATCCGCCCCCACGGGTACATCGGGGTCGGGAACGTTCGGGACGGTCAGCAGAAGGGCGTCCAACTCCGCTGCAACGCCGCGCACCTCGTCGTCCAGGGCCTTGATGCGGTCGCCGACCTGGCGCATCTCGGCGATCACGGGAGTGGCGTCCTGACCCGCCTTTCTGAGCCGCCCCACTTCCTCCGAAACGGTGTTGCGCCGGGCCTTGAGTTGCTCCACCTCGGTGAGAAGGCTGCGGCGCCGCTCATCCAGGGACAGCAGCCGGTCGAGGTCCACGTCCATGTTCTTCTTGGCGAGGGCTTCCCGCACCAGGCCGGGGTTTAGGCGAATGAACTTCAGGTCAAGCATGAGTGGTCTTCCTCCCTTGTTGGGTCCTCGTGGAGGCGGGGCGCCGTGGTCGGTGCCAAGGCCTCAGTTACACCGCATCTGCCACATCTGCCACATCTGCCAGTTGTTTCAGGTGAACGTCAAAGGGCGGGTGGGCGATCCCCCGCTCGGTGATGATGGCGGTGACATAGCGCCAGGGGGTAACGTCAAAGGCCGGGTTGGCCGCGTGGACGCCCTCCGGGGCCCAGCGCACCCCCCTGTACCCGGTAACCTCGGCGGGGTTGCGCTCTTCGATTACGATCTGCTCGCCGGTGGTCAATTTCAGGTCCAGCGTGGAGATGGGGGCCGCCACGTAGAAGGGGATGCCGTGCTCATGGCAGAGGACGGCGACGGAGTAGGTACCGATCTTGTTGGCTACATCTCCGTTGGCGGCGACCCGGTCGGCCCCCACCACGGCGGCCTGAATGTGTCCGAGCCGCATGAAGTGGCCGGCCATGTTGTCGGTGATCAGGGTGGCGTCCCAGCCGCTCTGAACCGCTTCCCAGGCGGTGAGGCGAGCGCCCTGCAGCACCGGCCGGGTCTCGTCCATGTAGACTCTAAGCCGCTTGCCGGCCGCGTGGGCGGCGCGGATAACGCCCAGGGCGGTGCCGTAGTCCACGGTGGCCAGGGCGCCGGCGTTGCAATGGGTAAGCACGCCGTCGCCATCCCGCAGCAGCGTCTGCCCAAACTGGCCTATGCGGCGGTTGACGTCCACATCGTCGTCGGCCATGCGGCCCGCCTCTTCCCGCAGGGCCGTGGCCACCTCGCGGGCCGAGGCTCCCCCCTCCCGCTGCACCTGCGCCCGAGCCATCATCCGATCCAGGGCCCAGAACAGGTTGACGGCGGTGGGCCGGGTCGAACGCAGAAGCTGGTGCGCCTTCTCCAAGCCGTCCCAGAAGAGCGGCCTGGGGGGGCCCGGCCGGCTGCTCCGGCCG
>JAMDAP010000089.1:5737-12987 GCA_023484675.1 Bacillota bacterium | reverse complement strand
GGGGATCATGAGCATCCCCACCCTGATGGTCTTCAAGAACGGCAAGCCCGTGGAGCGCATTGTCGGGCTTCGGTCCAAGAAGGATCTGCAGGCGATCATCGCCCCTCATTTGTAAGAAGGGCGCGGCGGCCGAAGTCAACTTCATCAGGCACAACGAAGGATCGACGAAAGGTGCGGGCGCCAAGTATGGTGGAACCGCGGGAAGTACTCCCGTCCCTTCGAGGGGCGGGAGCTTTTGCATTTGCGGGATCAGACGGATGGACGAAGGAGAAGGGACTCATGAGCAGCGTGACGATGGAGCAACTGGTGTCCGTAGCCAAGCAGCGGGGCATTATCTTCCCCGGCTCGGAGATCTACGGCGGCCTGGCCAACACTTGGGACTACGGCCCCCTCGGGGTGGAGTTGAAGAACAACGTCAAGCGCGCCTGGTGGAAGAAGTTCATCCAGGAGTCGCCCCACAACGTGGGCTTGGACGCTGCTATCCTGATGAACCCGCAGACCTGGGTGGCGTCGGGCCATGTGGGCAGCTTCAATGACCCCATGGTCGACTGCAAGAAGTGCAAGGGGCGTTTCCGTGCCGACAAGCTGCTGGAGGATGCCCTGGCACAGAAGGGCCTGGAGCAGCGGACGGACGGGCTTGGCCTCACCCGCCTCGGCGAGCTGCTGGCGCAGCACCAGGTGGCCTGCCCGGACTGCGGCGCCCATGACTTTACCGAGGTGCGGCAGTTCAACCTGATGTTCCGCACCTTCCAGGGTGTCACTGAGAGTTCTGCCAACCAGATCTACCTGCGGCCGGAGACGGCGCAGGGCATCTTTGTCAACTTCAAGAACATCCAACGGGCGATGCGCAAAAAGCTGCCCTTCGGCATTGGCCAGATCGGCAAGAGCTTCCGCAACGAAATCACGCCAGGCAACTTCACCTTCCGCACCCGCGAGTTCGAGCAGATGGAGCTGGAGTTCTTCTGCAAGCCGGGCGAGGACCTCAAGTGGTTTGAGTACTGGCGCGAGTTCAGTCACAACTGGCTGCTCTCGCTGGGGATGACGCCGGACCACCTGCGGCTGCGTGACCACGAGAAGAAAGAGCTGTCCCACTACAGCGCCGCCACCACCGACATCGAGTACCTGTTCCCCTTCGGGTGGGGCGAGCTGTGGGGCATTGCCGATCGCACCGACTACGACCTCAAGCAGCACCAGCAGCACTCGGGCGAGGACCTTTCCTACCTTGACCCCGAAACCAACGAGCGCTACCTGCCCTACTGCATCGAGCCCTCTCTGGGCGCCGACCGCGTCACTCTGGCCCTCCTGCTGGACGCCTACGAGGAGCAGGCTTTGCCGGATAACGACTCGCGTACCGTCCTGCACCTGCACCCGGCCCTGGCGCCGATCAAGGTGGCGGTGCTGCCGCTGTCGAAGAAGCTGGCGGAGGGGGCCCAGGCCATCTGGGCCGAGCTGTCCCGCTACGTCATGGCCGATTACGACGAGACCGGCTCCATTGGCAAGCGATACCGCCGCCAAGACGAGGTCGGCACACCATTTTGCGTGACCTACGACTTCCAGTCGGCGGAGGACGGCCAGGTAACGGTGCGAGAGCGCGATAGCATGCAGCAGGTGCGCCTGCCCATCGGCGATCTCAAGGTCTACCTGGAGGAGCGGCTGGCCTTCTAACGCGGGCCAGTCCGGGCCAGTCCGGGCCAGTCCGGACCAGTCCGGACCAGTCCAGGCGGGAAGCGCGTCCCGCCGCCCCGTCGGCAGATATTTTTCCCTGGCTGCTTCGACAAAGTTCGACAAACACCTGTCAACGTCTGTGGTAATGTGATGCTGCCTGGCAAGCCAGGCAGCCAATTCCATATCACGTCTCGACAAAGGCTATCCTTCCCGAAAGGGGAGGGGCGCAAAACTTCGGGTCTACAGCTTCTCGCAAGGGAAGCCAAGATGGCTGGGTTACCGGAACGTCGCTCACTACCGCCGCTGCGAGCCCGCTCTGGTACCCACTCCGGAGCGGGCTTTGGTCTTTGCGAGTGCGTGAACGCCCCTGCCACAACTCCGGGTGCAGGTTTTCTTTTTTCGCCGTCGAATCTTTTACGGTCAGCGCCGCACCGGTGCATCTTGGGGGCCGGGCGGCGGATTTTTCGTCAGAGAGGCAGGAGACGTGAGTTGAACCGCATCATCGACTTGCGCAGCGATACGGTAACCGTGCCCACCGACGCCATGCGCCGGGCCATGGCCGAGGCCGAGGTTGGCGACGACGTCTACGGCGAGGATCCCACCGTCCAGCGGCTGGAAGAACTGGGGGCGGAGATGGCCGGCAAGGAAGCCGCCCTGTTCGTGCCCACCGGCACGATGGGCAACCAGGTGTCGGTGCTCACCCACACCCGGCGTGGCGAGGAGGTCGTGCTGGAGGCCGAGTCCCACATTTTCTATTATGAGGTGGGCGGGATGGCTGCCCTGTCGGGCGTGCAGGCCCGCACCGTTCCGGGACATCGCGGGGCCATGGACCCGGCCGGCGTGGAGGCCGCCATCCGCGACGAGCGCAACATCCACTTTCCGCGCACGTCCCTGGTCTGCCTGGAAAACACCCACAACCGAGCCGGCGGGACCGTGGTGCCCCTGGCCAACATGGAGGCGGTGGCGGAGGTGGCCCACCGCCATGGGGCCAGGGTGCACCTGGACGGCGCCCGCATCTTTAACGCCGCCCTGGCCCTCGGCGTACCGGCCAGTCAGGTGGCCCGGCCGGCCGATTCGGTCATGTTCTGCCTGTCCAAGGGGCTGGCGGCGCCGGTGGGTTCACTGGTGGCAGGCACCCGCGAGTGGATCGCCCGGGCGCGCAAGAACCGCAAGCTGCTGGGCGGCGGCATGCGCCAGGTGGGCGTGTTGGCGGCAGCCGGTCTGGTCTCCCTCACCAACATGGTCGACCGCCTGGCGGAGGACCACGCCAATGCCCGCCGGCTGGGCGAGGGGATCGCTCAGATTCCGGGCCTTGGCGTCGATCTGGAGACAGTTCAGACGAATATGGTCTCCTTTGAAGTAACAAAGCCCGAGCTGGACGCTCCGGGCCTGGCGCGGCTGATGGGGGAGGAAGGGATAAAGGCCAACGCCACCGGTCCCACGCGCATCCGCCTGGTGACTCACAAGGACGTCTCCACCGCTGATGTGGAGGAGACCCTCAAGGTACTGCGGCGGCTGCTCCACGGCTAGGGCTTAGCATGAAACGGCAGAACGGAGGTGGAGGCATTTTGGACCTCTTTGACTACGCGCGCGAGCAGGCCGGCAAGCGGGAGAGCCCTCTGGCGGCGCGCCTGCGGCCGCGCACCTTGGATGAGATCGTGGGGCAGCAGGGGATCATCGGGCCGGGGCGGCTGCTGCGCCGGGCCATTGAGGCGGACCAGCTTGGCTCGGTCTTGCTCTACGGCCCCCCCCGGGACAGGCAAGACCACCCTGGCTAAGGTCATCGCCAACACCACCAAGCGGCAGTTCGAGCAACTCAACGCCGTCAGTTCCGGCGTAGCCGACATCCGCCGTCTGATCGACGAGGCCAAGCAGCGGCAGGGTATGTACGGCAAGGGGACCATCCTCTTCGTGGACGAGATCCACCGCTGGAGCAAGGCGCAGCAGGACGCCCTCCTGCCCTTCGTGGAGGAGGGGCTGGTCACCCTGATCGGCGCCACCACGGAGAATCCGTATTTCGAGGTCAACCCGGCTCTGGTGTCGCGGTCCCGCATCTTCCGGCTGGAGCCCCTTGCCGACGACGACGTGGCCGCTCTGCTGCGGCGCGCCCTGACCGATCGGGAGCGGGGCCTGGGCGGCATGGCGGTGACCGTGGACCCGGAAGCCCTGACCCATCTGATCCGGGTGGCGGGAGGCGACGCCCGCTCCGCTCTAAACGCCCTGGAGTTGGCCGTGAACACAACGCGGCCGGGGTCCGACGGACGGCGGCAAATCACGCTGGCGGCGGCTGAGGAGTCGATCCAAAAGCGGGCCATTCGCTATGACAAGGGTGGGGACAACCACTACGACACCATCTCCGCCTTCATCAAGAGCATGCGCGGCTCCGACCCGGACGCCGCTCTCTACTGGCTGGCCCGCATGATTTATGGCGGTGAGGACCCGCTGTTCATCGCTCGGCGCATCGTCATCTGCGCCGCCGAGGACGTGGGGCTGGCCGAGCCCCAGGCCCTGGTGGTGGCGACGGCCGCCATGCAGGCGGTGGAGCGGCTGGGGCTGCCGGAGGGGCGCATCCCGCTGGCGGAGGCGGCGGTCTACGTGGCCGCGGCGCCCAAGAGCAACGCCGCCTATCTGGGCATTGACGAGGCCCTGGTTGAGGTAGAAAAGACGGCCATCCAGGGCGTGCCGGTCCACCTGCGGGACGCCAGCTACAAGGGGGCCGCCCAGTTCGGCCATGGCAAGGGCTACAAATACGCCCACGACTTCGCCGCTCCGATGTTGCTCCCGGCCACTTCGTGACGCAGCAGTACCTGCCGGACGAGTTGATCGGCCGGCGCTTCTACCGCCCCACGGAGGAGGGGGCGGAGCAGGGTATCGCCCAGCGCCTGGAGGCGAAACGCAAGAGCGGCGAATGAGAACCATTCTTGACACCCCCAAATCCGGGTGGTAGGATTTGTTTGAAATGCAGGTAAGACCACTCGGGATTGCATTACTTGGGGGCGTGAATTGATAATGAGGTTGTCTACGAAGGGCAAGTATGGCGTCAAGGCCTTATTCGAACTGGCCATGCACCAAGGGAACACCCCGATCTCGCTGAAGACCATTGCGGAGCGGCAGGACCTATCCGAGCACTACCTTGAGCAGCTGGTGGCGCCGCTGCGCAAGTCCGGCCTGGTGACTTCGGTCCGCGGCGCCCAGGGCGGCTACATGCTAAACCGGCCGGCGGATCAGATTACAGTTGGCGATATCATTCGCGTCTTGGAGGGCCCCATCGGCTATGCCGACTGCGCCACCGAGGCCGGAGTGGAGAACGGCTGCGAGAAGGCCGAACATTGCCTGACCCATGGCGTCTGGGAGAAGGTGCGGGACGCCATCGTCAACGTGGTGGACGGCATCACCCTGGAGGACCTGTGCCGCCAAGCCCGCGACGAAGCGGAACGCCAGAACATCGTCTACCAGATCTGAGGCGAGTTGGGGCGGCAGGGCCGGGAGCAACATCGGAGCGGCAGGGCTGGGCCTCGCCGCTTTGCCTTTAGTGAAGTGAGAGGAGAGGACCGTCATGCGTCAGGTCTATTTGGACAACGCTGCCACCACACCCATGCATCCGCAGGTCGTTGAGGCGATGGCCCGAGCCATGGCCACCACCTTCGGCAATCCATCCAGCATCCATGCCTTCGGCCAGGCGGCCAGGCGGGCTCTGGAGGAGGGGCGGGAGCAGGTCGCCGCGCTTCTCGGCGCCGAGCCCGGCGAAGTGGTCTTTACCGGGGGCGGGACGGAGGCCGACAACCTGGCCATCCTGGGCGTTGCCCGGGCCAACGCCGAACGCGGCCGCCACATCATCACCAGCATGGTGGAGCATCACGCTGTGCTGCACGCCTGCCAGGCCCTGGAGAAGGAGGGGTTCCGGGTGACCTACCTGCCCGTGGACGCCTTCGGCGCGGTGCGTCCGGAGGACCTGGAACGGGCTCTGACCGACGACACCATCCTGGTCACGATCATGGCCGCCAACAACGAGGTGGGCACCGTGCAGCCCATCGCCGAGATAGCCCGGCTGGCCCACAAGCGCGACGCCTACGTGCATACCGACGCCGTTCAGGCGGTGGGGCAGATGCCGGTCGATGTGCAGGAGTGGGACGTGGACCTGCTTTCCCTTACCGGGCATAAGTTCTACGGCCCCAAGGGCGTGGGTGCCCTCTACGTGCGCCGGCGCACCCGCATCCTGCCCACCCTGCACGGCGGCGGTCAGGAACGGGGCCTGCGCAGCGGCACGCAGAACGTGCCAGGGGTGGTCGGCCTGGCCAAGGCAGCCGAGCTGGCCAGAGCGGAACTGCCCCAGCGGGCGGAGCAGGCCCGAACCCTGCGCCGGCGCCTCTGGGAAGGCATTAAGGAGCGCGTGCCCGACGTCAGCCTGAACGGCCCTCCGGAACTGCGACTGCCCGGCAACCTGAGCCTCAACGTGCACGGCGTGGAGGGCGAGACCCTTTTGCTCAACCTGGACCGGAAGGGCATTGCCCTGTCGGCGGGTTCGGCCTGCACCGCCGGTGCTCTGGAGCCATCCCACGTGCTCAAGGCCATGGGCGTGCCGGTGGCCGTGGCCATGGGGGCCTTGCGGTTCAGCCTGGGCCGCGGCAACACGAAGGAAGACGTGAACTACGTGCTCGAACAACTGCCGCCGGCGGTGGCCAAGCTGCGGTCCCTCAACCCCAAGGCCTGAAGGCTGTGGAGAAGAAGCGCGTCGTGGTGGCCATGTCAGGAGGGGTGGACAGTTCGGTGACGGCGGCCCTGCTGGTGCAGGAGGGCTACGACGTCATCGGCGTTACCATGCAAACCTGGCCCGACCTGCTGGACGAGGTGGAGGAAGTCCGCCAGGGCGGCTGCTGCTCCGTCTCCGCCGTGGACGACGCGCGGCGCGTGGCGAACAGGCTGGGCATCCCCTACTACGTGCTGAACTTCAAGGAGAACTTTCAGGAGAAGGTTATCGACTATTTCGTGCGGGAGTACACCCAGGGCCGCACCCCAAATCCCTGCATCGCCTGCAACCGCTACGTCAAATTTGACGAACTTCTGCGCCGGGCCCAGGCTCTGGACGCGGATTACATCGCTACCGGCCATTACGCCAAGGTGGAGCGCGACCCTGTGACCGGCCGCCACCTGATGAAGAAGTCGGTGGACCGGAGCAAGGACCAGACCTACGCCCTTTACAACCTGATCCAGGAGCAGCTTGCCTGCACGCTGATGCCCCTGGGATACTACGAGAAGACCGAGACCCGGCGCATCGCTCGGGGGCTGGGGCTGGCCACGGCGGCCAAGCCAGACAGCCAGGAGATCTGCTTTGTTCCGGACAACGACTACAAGCGATTTGTAGCCGAGCAGGCGCCTGCGGCCATCAAGCCCGGCCCCCTGCTGGACACCGACGGCCGTGTGCTCGGCACTCACAGCGGCCTCTCCAACTACACCATCGGCCAGCGCCGCGGCCTCGGGTTGGCCACGGGGAAGGCGCTCTACGTGGTCGATATCCGTCCCGAGGAGAACGCCGTGGTGGTCGGTGGCAGGGAGGACCTCAAGTCCAACCGGCTGGAGGCGGCGGA
>JAMDAP010000089.1:0-5727 GCA_023484675.1 Bacillota bacterium | reverse complement strand
CTTTGCGGCGGAGGCCAAGATCCGCTACGGCTCGACCCCGGAGCCCTGCCTGGTGACGCCCCGGCCGGACGGTTCGGTGCAGGTGGAGTTCACCAACCCGCAGCGGGCCATCACCCCCGGCCAGGCGGTGGTGTTTTACCAGGGCGACCTGGTGCTGGGAGGGGGCACCATCCAGCGGGGGCGGTGAGGCTCCAAAGTACGGTACACGTCTGAAAATCCAATGAGAGTTGCCGAGAAACGCGCGACCTTGCCCAGGCCGCGCATTTTTTATGCCCTTCGGGGCACGTTAAACAGGACGGTTGAAGAGGAGGGGGATGATGGTCACCGCCAGGGATATCGTTGGCCGTTCCGTGGTGCAGGCAGATACGGGCAAGGTCCTGGGCCGGGTCCATGAGGTCCTGCTCGACGGGCAGGGATCACAGGTTGTGGCTCTGCAGATCGCTCCCACCAGCTGGTTTTCGGCGGCGCGGGCTGTGCCCTGGGAGCAGGTCCAAAGCCTGGGACCCGACCAGGTGCTGGCGAGCGGCGAGCCCGTTGAGCTGCCCGCCCTGGGGCGCGAGGCCAGGAATCTAGGCCAGTTGGCCGAGCGGTCTTCCTACGCTGTGGCGGAAGAGGCCACCTTGGACGATGTGGTCTTTGAGCCGGATAGCGGGCAGGTGCTGGGATATCGACTTTCAGGCGGCTTCCTGCAGGATCTTCTGGATGGCCGAAGCTTTCTCCCGGCCGGCCAGGTTGACCTTTCCGGGGATTTGTAGCGGAGGTGGGTGGCGTGAACTGCCCTCGGTGCAACAGTAGGGCGATTGGACGCGTGGGAACAGACCAATACTACTGTTGGGACTGCTGCGTTGAGTTTGCCGTGACCCGCAAAGGTGTTCAGGTGTTTGAGCTGGATGACGAAGGCGAACTGATGGCGTTGGACGCCAATAACCCGGCGCCTCAGGACTGATGAGACAAGGAGGGATCCGCGTGCAGCGAGGGTACGTGACGGGTCTCATGACGGGCGCGGTGCTCGGTGGGGTGCTGGCCATCTGGCTGGCGCCTCAGTTCAATGGCAATGCGCGGGGGCGGCTCAAGGACGGCAGCCGCCAACTTGGCCGGAGGGCACAGCATTGGTGGCGCTACGGCCGCGATGCCGCCGAGGACATGATGGACGGGATGTAGCTGCTTCATGACACCACTCGGGCGGCGGCTTCGTTGGTACCGGGTTCTTGTCTGGACTGGCCTTCTGGCGGTTGGCCTGGGGCTGGTCCTGTTCTTTTACCGGGTCCGGATCATCCTCACGCCCTTCGTGCTGGCCTTTTTTCTCGCCTACCTGTTGGAGCCTCCGGTGGGGGTGCTGGTGCGGCGAGGCCTCGGGCGGGTGTGGGCGATTGCCATTGTCTATGTCGGCGTGGCCCTGGTCGTTGCCGCCGGCGTGCTGTTGGTGTTGCCCAAGATGGCGTCGGAGCTGAGCCGGCTGGCCCAGGCGCTGCCGGAGTACGCCGCCGGGCTGGAAGCGTCATTGGCTGCTCTGCAGGACCACTACCAGAACCTGCCCATCCCGGTTGGCATTCGCGCCGCCGTAGACGAGTTCGTCCTGCGGCTGCAGGCCTTGGCCATGGGGCAGGTTCAGTCGGCGACGGGTGCGGTGATGGGCCTCTTTCACGGCCTGTTCAGCCTGGTGGCAGCGCCGCTCATCGCCTTTTACATCCTGAAGGACCTGGACATCTTCCGCCGCAGCTTCGCCGCCTGGCTGCCGCAGCGCAGCCGGCGCGAGATCCTGGGACTGCTGACCGCCCTGAATCAGGTGCTGTCCGGGTTCGTGCGCGGCCAACTGCTGGTGGCCCTGGCCGTGGGTATCATGGCCGCCACGGCCGCAGGGCTGTTGGAGCTCAGGTACGCCACCCTGATTGGACTGGTAGCCGGCGTTACCGATGTCATCCCCTACTTTGGCCCGGTGATGGGCATGATTCCAGCCCTGATGCTGGCGGCGCCCATGGGGGCCCTCAAGACTGTGGAGGTCATCCTGGCCTTCATGCTGGTGCACGAGCTTGAGAACGCCGTGGTGGGGCCGAAGATCATGGGGGACAACGTTGGGTTGCATCCTCTGACGGTGATGTTCGCCATCCTTGCCGGCGGCGTGGTGGCCGGAGTGGCGGGGATGGTGCTGAGCGTTCCGGTGGCCGGCGTCGTCAAGGTCCTGGCATCCTACACCTATCGCTGGCTGGTGCAGTGGCGCGAGTCCTGGCGGGAAGGGACCGGGGACCAGGGCACCACAACCTTCCAATGACCGGTTTGGTTTCGGTGCTGCTGAGTTTTCCTCACCGGACGGTGCGCGCGAATTTTGTCGTTTTTTCTCCCGACTAAACTTGAAGGAGGAATTCGGTTCTCCCCATAGAATATGGCATGCGATGCCAAAAGATAGATTGAGGGGGAATCGAATTTTGAGTCAAGGAAGCCGGGTGTCACGCCTCGGTCTCCTCAAGCATCGCAATTTCGCTGCACTTTGGTTTGCGCAGGCTGTCTCCTTGCTCGGCGACCGCTTCACCCAAGTTGCGACAACCGTGTTGGCCGCCAAGATCTCCGGCGGTTCGGCCTTCGTCTTTGCTTTCGTATGGGCGGCGCCCCTGGTGCCCCCGATCTTGCTCAGCTGGGCCGCCGGTGTCTTGGTGGACCGTTGGGACAAGCGCAAGGTCATGGTTACGGCGGATATTGCCCGAGGCCTGCTCATCCTGAGTCTGGTCTTCATCCGATCGCCGCTGGGTCTGTTTGCGGTCAGCTTTGGCGTGGCCGTCTTCACCGCCTTCTTCTATCCGGCGTTGATGGGAACAGTGCCGCGAACGGTGCCGGAGAGGGACCTGTTGGCCGCCAACTCCCTGACCGAAGCCACCAACTCTCTGCTGGACATCGCCGGCACCGCCGTGGCCGCCATGTTTGTCGGCCTGCTCGGCACCGGGTTCGCCTTCACTCTGGACTTCCTCTCCTACCTGGTCTCGGCTGTGGCCATCGCTACCATTACCGTCCAGACGCGTCCCGAGCCCCAAGCCCTGGAAGCCGGCTTCTGGAGCGACCTTCGCGACGGCATCCATTACCACCGGGAGAACCGGGCCGTGTTGGATCACTTGATCCTGATCGTCGCCCTGACCCTGGGCATCGGCATCTACAACACCCTGACGCCGCTGACGGTCGGGCGCATGCTGCACCGGCCCACCTCCGACTGGGGCTGGCTGATGGCCGCCCAGTCGCTGATGATGACCCTGTCGGCCGCCTGGATGGGCAGGTACGGGGCGAGATACAACCGCCTCGGACTTCTCGTGGGCGGGTTTGCGGCCATGACCGTGCCCACGGTGGGCCTGGCCTACAGCACGTCCTTTGTCCTATCTTTGGCTCTGTTCGCCTGGGCCGGCGCGGCCAATGCGGTGATGCTCATCGCCACCATGACCTGGGTGCAGGAGATCGTGGCGAGGGAGATGCTCGGACGCGTCTTCTCGGTGCGCCGCATGCTGGGCAGCGTGAGCGTGCTGGTGACGACGCTTCTGGGCGGCTACTACGCCGATCGGGTGGGCCTGGCGCCGGCTCTCATCGTCTCAGCGGCGATCTTCCTTGGTGCGGCCCTGTTGGGCCTGGCCATGCCGTCCCTCCGGGCCTCCAGCCTGGCCCTGGCGGCCCCGGCGGTGGAGACCGCAGCGGCTGAGGGCGGGAGCGCCGGCTGAGCTCGGGTGGTTTTCCTTTGACACAGCCTTTTCCCTCGGGTACAATGAGTACCAAAATTGGCCGTGATTTCGATGGCCCTGTTATGTACAACAGACGAGGAAGGGAATCAGTACCTCAAGCGCGGCCCAAGGGAGGGCCCCCGGCACGGTGGCGGCCGTGACAACCAGGGTGGTACCGCGGGCAAACCCCGTCCCTGAAGGCAGCAGCCTTCGGGACGGGGTATTTTCTTGAACAGGTTTGGAGGGAACCCGATGCGGACCCTGACCGGCAACGAGATTCGCGACCAGTTTCTGAAATTCTTCGAATCCAAGGGCCACACCATCATTCCCAGCAGCTCCCTGGTGCCGCACAACGACCCGACCCTTTTGTTCGCTAACGCCGGTATGAACCAGTTTAAAGACGTGTTCCTGGGCAAGGACGCGCGGCCCTACAAGCGGGCCACCACATCCCAGAAGTGCGTGCGGGCCGGCGGCAAGCACAACGATCTGGAGAGCGTGGGCCGCACTGCACGGCACCACACCTTCTTTGAGATGCTGGGCAACTTCAGCTTCGGCGACTACTTTAAGCGGGACGCCATTACCTACGCCTGGGAGTTCGTCACCGAAGTGCTGGGCCTGCCCAGGGACCGGCTCTATGCCACGGTCTATGAGGACGACGACGAGGCCTACAAGCTTTGGCAAGAGATCGCGGGCCTGCCGCCGAAGCGCATCGGGCGCCTGGGGGAGAAGGACAACTTCTGGGCCATGGGCGACACTGGTCCTTGTGGCCCCTGCTCCGAAATCCACATCGATATGGGCGAGGAATACCGGTGCGACGCTCCGGAATGCGCCCTGGGCGTCTGCGACTGCGACCGCTGGCGGGAGATCTGGAATCTGGTGTTTATGCAATACGACCGCGACACTGAGGGCGTTCTGCACCCGCTGCCGCGCCCCAGCGTGGATACCGGCATGGGCCTGGAGCGCCTTGCCTCGGTGTTGCAGGGCGTTTACTCCAACTACGACACCGACTTCTTTCAGCCCATCATCCGCCACGTCGAGAAGATCACCGGCAAGTCCTACGATCCGGGCCCGGCCGGCATGCCCTTCCGGGTGATTGCCGACCACGCCCGGGCCTGCACCTTCCTCATTGCTGACGGGGTGGTTCCCAGCAACGACGGCCGCGGTTACGTCCTGCGCCGCATCCTGCGACGGGCTGTGCGCTACGGCAAGGTGCTCGGCATCGACGGGCCCTTCCTGCATGGCGTGGTGCCGGTGGTGGTAGACCTGATGGGCAAAGCCTACCCGGAGATCGCCGCAAAGCAGGAGGAGATCCGGCGCATCATCCGCCTGGACGAGGAGCGGTTCCACCAGACCCTGTCCGAGGGCATGCGGCGGGCCGAGGAGATCGTGGCCGGTACCCAGTCCGCGGGCGGCAGGCAAATCGCCGGGCGGGACGCCTTCCTGCTCTATGACACCTACGGCTTTCCTCTGGACCTGACAGAAGACATCGCCGAGGAACACGGTCTCAAGGTGGACCGGGAGGGCTTCAACCAGGCCATGGCCGAGCAGCGGCAGCGGGCGCGGGCCTCGCGCAAGGACCTCTCGGCCCACGGCGCCACCTCGGCCATCGCTCGGGTGCTGTCCGGCCTGCCGGCCACCGCCTTCACCGGCTACGGCGACACCAGCGGTGAGGGCACCATCCTGGCCGTGCTGTCTGGCGAGGAGCGGGTGGGATCGGCTGCAGCCGGTGATGAGGTGGTCCTGGTGCTGGACAGGACGCCGTTCTACGCTGAATCGGGCGGTCAGGTGGGAGACACAGGGGTCATCGAAGGGGCGGGCGGCGAGCCACTGCGGCTCGTCGTCGGCGACACCCAGAAGGGGCCGGAGGGCCGCATCCTTCATTTCTGCCGGGTTGAGGACGGGGCGGGGCGGGAGGGGGCCAGGGTACGGCTCTTGGTCGACGCCGAGCGGCGCCGCGCCACCATGCGCAACCATACCGCCACCCACCTGCTGCACAAGGCCCTGCGCACGGTGCTGGGAACCCATGTGGAGCAGA
>JAMDAP010000057.1 GCA_023484675.1 Bacillota bacterium | reverse complement strand
ACCAGGGGCTGGTGAGCTTAAGCGAGCGGTACCAGCAACTCTGTTCCATTTCGTGAACCGCCGGATGCGGACCCGCATGTCCGGTGGTGTGAGAGGGGGCGGAGAGACCCCGCCCTCTACTCGATTTTGTTCATTCCCTCACGGCAACACCGGCGTTGAACAGGCAGAAGCCCGCTCAAACACGCCTTAGGGCCGCATATCAAGCACCCTCCAATAGCCAAGGCCCGGGAGTGCTCCTCCCGGACCTTGGCTTTGACGTATAAGTTCGCCGGCGTTATGCCATCACGTTGACTCGGCACAGGGTTGTGGTGAAAGGCTATAAGGCATCAGCCCTCGGCGCCCAAGGTGCTTGCGTAGGCGGTCTCTTCCGCGGCTTCATCCTGCAGGCGGGAAATGCCGGCGCCCAGGTCCGCTAGCTTGTTCTCCAACTGGTCATAGCCGCGGTCGATGAGGTCGGCCTTGGCCACCTCAGTCTCGCCCCGGGCGGCCAGGCCGGCCAGGACCAGGGCCACGCCACCTCGGATGTCGCTCGCCTCTACGGGCGCGCCGGTCAGACACTCGACCCCGTGGATGATGGCCCGGTCGCCATCCACTTTGACGTCCGCGCCCAGACGGACAAGCTCACTGGCGCAGCCGAAGCGGTTTTCGAAGACGGTCTCATGGATGACCGAGACGCCGTCGGCCGCTGCCATGCAGGCCAGGAAGGGAGACTGCAGGTCGGTGGGAAAGCCCGGGTGCACCTGGGTCTCGATGTCCACCGCCCGAAGCCGCACCGGCGCAAATATGGTGACAGAATCGTGTTCATCCTCGATACCGGCGCCGGCTTCGCGCAGCTTGGTCATTACCGCATGCAGATGCTCAGCGATGACGTTATCTACGCGCACTGAGCCGCCGGTGATAGCCCCCGCCAGAAGAAAGGTGCCGGCCTCCAGACGGTCGGGGATCACCTCATGGGTGGCGCCGGTCAAAGCCTTCACCCCGTCGACGCGGATAACGTTGGTGCCGGCGCCCCGTACCTTGGCCCCCATGCGGTTGAGGAAGTTGGCCACGTCCACCACTTCCGGCTCGCGGGCGACACTCTCCAGCACCGTGTTTCCCTCGGCGAGGGTAGCGGCGATCATCAGGTTGATGGTTGTGCCGAAACTGGCCCGATCGACGTAAAATCGGGCTCCCTGCAGGCGACCGGGCCTTCCGACCGCAACCGGCGGCACCTCACCCACCAGGCTGCCACGCTCGACACCCATCTGCGCCCCCAGGGCGGTCAAGCCTTTGATATGGAAGTCGACGGGCCTGGAGCCGATGGCGCAACCACCGGGGAAGGCTACCTCCGCCCGGCCGAGTCGGGCCAGGAGGGCGCCCACCAGGTAGGTGGATCCCCGCAGGCGGCGAGCCAGGCGGTAGGGGGCCACGTGGCTGGTCAGTTCCGTAGCTTGCAGGCGCAGGGTGTGCGGGCCGACGAACTCGGCTTCCGCCCCCAGTTCCTGCGCGATCTGGCACAGATCCAGGACGTCGGAGTGGTGAGGGACGTTGTCGAGCACGGTTTCGCCCGAACCGGCCAGCAGGGCGGCGCTGATCAGGGGCAGGGCACTATTTTTGGCGCCCCCGATGGCGACGCGGCCTTCGAGCGGGCGACCGCCGCGAATAAGTAGGCGTGCGATCGCTTTCCCTCCTCTCAGGTCCGGCTGCCTATAGTGTTTCCGCCCGGTTCGTGCCAAACTCAGACTTGCGGACTCGACAGCAGGATGGGGGCTAGCCGGGCACTTTGGAAGACGGGTGAGGGCCGAATTCGGTTTCGCGCCCGATGCGCTTGCATCACCAGGAAAAATAGCAGCGTCTGTCTAAACATGCTTTTCGGGAGGACAGACAGATGACCGATTTCGTTGTGGGCGCTTTGGAGCTCCGGCCCGCCCGCCCGGAGGACGCGGCGAAGGTGGCGCGGCTGTGCCTCGCCCTGGATGCGGACGACTGGCTGCCGGAGGTGTTCGCGGATTGGGCGGCCGAGCAGGACGGTACGCTGTTTGTGGCTATGTTGGGTGGCGAGTTGGTGGGTATCGCCGGTTACTCCTGGGTCAAGCCGGGTGAGGTTTACCTGAAGGGCATGCGGGTGTCTCCAGCCCACCAGCGGCTTGGCATCGGCAAGGCTCTGACGCGCCATGCCACGGAGCAGGCCTTTCTCGCCGGAGCTCGGGTGGCCAGGCTGACCACGCGACGCGACAACCAGCCGGCGCAAACCCTTCTGGCCTCGGCGGGATACCGCCGCGTCGGCTCCTGGGACATCCTTCCCGGCTGGAACTGGGCGAGGGAAGCCGTGGTGGCGCCGCAAGCGAGTGAGGCTGCCGATGAGCCGGTGACGGGCGGCGTGTCGAGCATGGTGCAGCAGCCAGTCGCGCCGGACCTCGCCATGCGGCAGGCTGGGCCGGAGGACCTGCCCTGGCCGTGGCTGCAGCGGCTGAACGGGGAGAGCGCGCCCGGCGGTCTCATTGCCCAGCCGGGGGAGGAGTGGGAAGTGCAGTCCCTGGACGAAGGGGACCTCTGTCGGTACCTCGCCCAGGGGCAGGTCTGGGTGGCCGGGCCTGGCGGCTTTCCGCCGAATGAGAGTGCCCTGGCCCTGGTGGCGCGGGATATCGACTGCTGGACTCTGCGCCAGTTTGCCGGCGCCCCCGCTGCGGCGCGCAGGCTGCTGGCCGGCCTGGACCGCAGGATACGGGAAGAGGCCATCCCCCAGGTGGACGTGACCCTGCCCGGCAGCCAATTCAGCCTCCTGGTGGAGGCGGGGCTGGCCGGCTTCACCGCTGCACACTGGCCGGGCTACATCTACCAGGTGCCGTAGCGCAGGCGGGGCGAGGCAGGAATCTCCGCGCTCCGTCCGGAATTTGTAGGCGAATTGCGAGCCAGGGGCTCGCCGGGAGGAGGAGGCAGGGTGAAGAGAGAGACCGTCATCATCAGCGCCGCCCGCACGCCCTTCGGGGTCCTGGGCGGGGCCTTCAAGGACCTGTCGGCTATGGATCTGGGTGGTGTCGCCATCAAGGCTGCCGTCAGCCGGGCGGGCATCCGGCCGGAGCAGATCGACAACGTATTTTACGGCCAGGTGGTGCAGGCCGGGGCGGGGCAGATCCCGTCGCGGCAGGCGGCCATCAAGGGCGGCATTCCGGTTCAGGTTCCCTCTGAGACCATCAACAAGGTCTGTGCTTCGTCCCTCCGCGCCGTCAACCTGGCGGATATGATGATCCGCGCCGGCGACGCCGAGGTGGTGGTGGCGGGCGGCATGGAGTCCATGTCGAGTGCCCCCTATCTGCTGGAGAAGGCGCGCTTCGGCTACCGCCTGAACGACGGCAGGTTAATCGACGCCGTGGTGCACGACGGCCTCTGGTGCCCCTGGGGCGATTGCCACATGGGCATCTATGGCAGCCAGGTGGCGGCGGAGTTCGGCATCACCCGGCAGCAGCAGGACGAGTGGGCCTACCGCAGCCACCTGCTGGCGGCCAAGGCCACGGACGACGGCCTGTTCCAGGACGAGATCGTACCGGTGGAGGTGCCGCAGAAACGGGGCGCCCCGGTGGTGGTCAGCCAGGACGAGGCCATCCGGCGCGATACCTCTCTGGAGAGGTTGGCGACCCTGAAGCCCGTCTTCCTGGACGACGGCACCGTGACCGCCGGCAACGCCCCCGGCCTCAACGACGGCGCCTCGGCCCTGGTGCTGATGTCGCGGGAGAAGGCGGAGGAGCTGGGCGTGCCCATCCTGGCCACGATCATCGGCCAGGGCCAGGTCTCCGAGGAGCCCAAGTACCTTCACACCGTGCCGGCCCGGTCCGGCCTCAAGGCCCTGCAAAAGGCGGGTCTCGGCGTGGCCGACCTGGACCTGATCGAGATCAACGAGGCCTTTGCCGCCGTCACCCTGACGAGCATTAAGGTGGCCGGTTTCGACCCGGAGAAAGTCAACGTCAACGGCGGCGCCGTGGCCCTCGGCCATCCCGTCGGCGCTTCCGGCGGCCGCATCCTGATGACCCTGATGTACGAACTGCGCCGGCGCGGCGGACGCTACGGCCTGGCGGCCATCTGCTCCGGCGGCGGCCAGGGCGAGGCCACGCTGATCCGGGCGGAGTAGGGACCCGTCAATTCTACCCGTAAGAAACGAAGCCCCGAGGGCCATCAGGCCTCGGGGCTTTTGCCAGCCGGTTCGGCGGCGGCGCTCCGCCTCACCGCCGTTCGGGCACCCTCCTGGCCGGTGGCCGGGGCGCGCCGTTCCAGCCTTTCCGCCCGGCGGTAGACCCATCCCAGGACAGAGGTGGAGAGTCCGGGCACCCAGGCGAAGAGGCGACCGGAGTTGCGTTCGCGGCCGCCACGAACGGCCTCGTGGTCGTCGGCCGCAGCCGTGGCGACCTGGCGCGAGGGCAGCTGCACCAGAAGGGCCCCCGCCAGAACCAGGCCGGCGCCGAGGAGCTGGCGCGCCGCCAGGCTCTCCCCCAGAAGGGCCCAGGCACTGAGGACGGTGACCACCGGTTCCAGGGCGCTCACGATGGAGGCACGGGTGGCGCCGAGTCTCTCCAGGCCCGCCAGGAAGGCGAGGATGGCCATAAGGGTGCCGAAGAGCACCAGGCCCAGCACCCCGGCCCAGCCCGGCAGCGTCAGGCTCAGGTGGAGCGAGCGAGTGGCCAGGCCGGCGATGAGGAAGGTGGCGGCGGCGCCGGTCATGACGATGGCGCTGGCATGCAGGGGTGAGGCCCGGCGCAGGAGCCGGTCGCCGGCCAGAATATAGAAGGAGTAGACGAGTGCCGCTCCCGCGCCCATGACCACGCCGACGGGGTCGTACCGGACGGAAGGCGGCGCCTGCCAGAGTATCAGCCCAAGGCCGGCCAGGGAGCTGACCAAAGCTGCCGCCTGGGCCCAGCTGATGGGCTGGCGCAGCAAGAGCCAGCCGAGCAGGGTGACGAGCAGGGGGTAGAGATAGAGCAGCATGGCCGTGAGGGAGGCGGGGATGCGGGTCAGAGCGGTGAAGTAGAGGCTTGACTGCCCGGCGTACCCGGCTGCCCCCATGAGCAGCAGCGCCACCCAAATCCGCCAGGACAAGACCGGCAGGTTTCGGCGCCAGGCCAACCAGGCCCAAAGAGCGGCACCGCCCACGGCAAAGCGAAGAAAGAGAAGGGTGGGCACCGTGGCGCCACCCGCATAGGCTGCCCGGGCCATCACCGCCATCAGGCCGAAACCGGCGGCGGATGCTACAACAAGACCGAACCCCTGCCACTCTGAACGGCTCATAGGCCCTCCCAGGTCACGGCCACCCGCGTTAATCGCGGGCCTGCTGGATTTGCCAGGTTTCGACCCTCTCTCGCCCAAACCCTTCTTCCGCGGCCGGCAGGAAGGGCTGGCCCATAGGGTGAACCATGGGATGGAAGGAGGGAGTCCGTTGAGCATTCAGAAGATCATGGTGATCGGAGCCGGCCAGATGGGGTCGGGGATCGCCCAGGTGGCGGCCCAGGCCGGGCTGGAGGTCATCTTGCGAGATGTGGAGGACCGCTTCGTCAGCAGGGGCCTCGGCGTCATCGGGAAGAACCTCAGCCGCGACCTGGAGAAGGGCCGTAAGACCGAGGCCGACAAGGCAGCCATTCTCGGCCGCATCCTGGGCGTCACAAGCCTGGACGGCGCTGCCGGCGTGGACATGGTCATCGAGGCGGTGACCGAGAACCTGGAGGTCAAGCAGGGCCTGTTCCGCGAGTTGGATCGCATCTGCGGCCCCCAGACCATCTTTGCCAGCAATACCTCATCGTTGCCCATCACCCAGCTGGCGGCGGCGACCTCGCGGCCTGACCGGTTCATCGGCATGCACTTCATGAATCCGGTACCGGTGATGAAGCTGGTGGAGATTATCCGCGGCCTGGCCACCAGCGACCAGGTCTATGAGGCCGTGCACGACCTGGCGGCGCGGATGGAGAAGACCTCGGTGGAGGTCTCCGACTACCCCGGGTTCGTCAGCAACCGCGTGCTGATGCCCATGATCAACGAGGCTGTCTTCTGTGTCTACGAGGGCGTCGCCTCGGTGGAAGACGTGGACACGGTGATGAAGCTCGGCATGAACCACCCCATGGGCCCCCTCACCCTGGCCGACTTCATCGGCCTGGACACCTGCCTGGCCATTATGGAGGTGCTGTACGAAGGGTACAATGACCCGAAGTACCGGCCCTGCCCCCTGCTGAAGAAGATGGTCATGGCCGGCCGCCTCGGCCGCAAGAGCGGGCACGGCTTTTACACATACTAGGGCCGCCACGAAGGCCCGCCAGAAGGCCGCGGGACGCGGAAAGGACCGATGCGCCACGAATGACGATATTCCCTGGGTAGCCCTGCGCGATCACCTGGACCCAGTGGAGGCGGACGTGATTTGCAGCTTGCTCCGGGCCAACAGCATCCCGGTCATGGAAAAGCGGGAGGCGATCAACGTGGCCTATCGGTTCCACGTCGGCCCTCTGTCCGCCGTTCGGCTCTATGTCCCGCTGCACCGGGCCGCCGAGGCGGAGGTGCTGCTCAAAGCCCTGGCCATGGAACGGCGGGACGAGCCGCTGCCGCCTGAGCCCGATGGCGAGGAACCGCGGCTGCCGCAACCGGGGGGCGATGACCCCCCTGCATCAGGCGGCGACAAGGGTTCCGCCTGAAGCCAAAACCCCACCGCTCCCTGCGGTGGGGTTTGTCGTCAGCAGCGAAATGAATCGGGCCAGGCGTGGTGGAGCGGCCCCACGGTCAGGCCCGAAGTAGCGACCGTTGCAGCACTTTCCACATCAGGGCCACCACAAACGCCAGGCTGGCGTAGCCGTAGAGCGGGTAAAGCGTGGCCACCAGGTGGGAGAATCCCGCCTGACTGCCCCAGGCTGCCACCGCGGCGCTGCCCAGGACCAGCAGCGGGTAGTCCCAGCGACGCCACAGGGTCAGCCTGGATGCGAATCCATAGAGGGAGCCGATGGCGGTGGTGTAGATCTCGCTCCACAGCACCAGGGCATAGAGCGCCTGGAAGGAGGGGGCGTAGGCCTGGGCGATGGAGAGCAGGGGCACCTCGGAGCCGGCCAAGTCCGACAGGTTGCGTCCCACCGCCAACTTGATCAGCAGCGCCAGGAGGCCGAGGCCGGCTCCGCCCAGGACCCCGCCCCGCCAGAGCACCCGCGCATCTCCCACAGCCTTGCCCAGCGGAGCCAGCACCGCTACGGCCAGGACCAGATTATAGGCCACGTAGAGGACGGCGGAAAGCGCCCAATGGGGCGCCGCTGCCAGGTCCAGTCGCTGCGGATCGAACGGGACGGCCGTTCCTTGCCGCCACAGGGCGCCGAGGGTGACCGCCAATACAAAGGCTGTGAGCATAGGCACCACCAGGCCATTGGCAGCGACGATGCCCCTCAGGCCAAGGAGCACGGTGAAGACGGTGGCCAGAGCCGTCAGGGCGACGCCGGCCCCGGTGGGAAGGCCGAACTGCTGGGCCATCACCGCGCCGGCGCCGGCCAGCATCACCGCCAGGGAGGCCAGCAGGAAGCTGGTGACCATCAGGTCCATCAGTCCCCCCAACCAGGGACCGCAGGTGTACAGCATGACCTCACGGTGCGAGTCGGCGCCCAGGCGCCGGCCCAGGTCCATCACCGCCACGCCCAGGACGATGAAGAGGGCCGTCGCCATGGCAACGCCCCACAGGCCATGCCGGCCAAAGACAGCAAAAAACCTCAGGATCTCCTGACCCGAGGCGAAGCCCGCTCCCACCACGGTGCCGATGTACGTGGCCGCTACCCGCAGCACGTCCCGCCCTTTAGTTGCCGCCATGTGCGCTCCCACCCGGCCGATATACTCCATGCATATGGCGGACCCGGCGGGAACATGCGGCTCGGGTGGGGTGGGTTCGCGTGACCTGTGGGAGCCGCGCCGCGCCGGTCACCGCAGCCGAGGGCGGGCAACCTGCCCGGTCGGGCGTTCGTCCCGAAAGCTCTTGACCATGATCAGCCAGGGCCCCTGGCTGTCGCCTGTTTCACCCACAACTTCGAAACCGAGGCGGGTGTAGACCTTGACGGCGGGGGCGTTGTCCGGCCGCACCTCCAGCCGCACCTGCGGAGCCCCGCGTCGCCGCAGGTAGTCAAGACCGCGCCGCATCAGATTGGAGGCGATGCCGCGGCTTTGAAAGGCCGGTCGCACGGCGATGGACAGGATGCGGGCGGGAACGTTGTAGCGTTGGTCCAGGGCGGAGCGGAAGAAGGACCACTTGTTGGCCAGGATCACTTGCAATGGGTGCCATCCCACGTGGTAGCGGCCGGAGAGGGCCCGCCAGATCCAGCGAAACAGGTGGCCCCGCAGCACGGCCGCCTTCCAGAGGCGCGACAGGTCGGCGGGGGTAAAGGCGTATCCCACCACCTGATTCCCATCGCGCGCCACCCAAAAGGCGTCAGGCTCGGCGTCCAGGCAAACGCGGAAGGCCTCGGCGGTCATCTCCGATTCGGGGATGCGCCCCCAGGTATGAAG
The DNA here is from genome assembly GCA_023484675.1 of Bacillota bacterium. The sequence continues at coordinate 4,624 of JAMDAP010000057.1, read as the reverse complement.
AAGGCTTTCGGGAAAGGCTTCGGTGAACACCTCGGCCACCTGCAAGAGATCCTGGGACGTGGCGGGCCCCAGTTGAACCTGGTTCAGCGGTGTCCCTTCGCTGCTCCCTTCGTTGCTCCCTTCGTTGCTCATGGGCGGCCCCCCTTCGTTGGCAGCGACGGCTGCGGAGCCCGCCAGGCCGAGGCTGGCAAAGGGGCCAGCGTCCAGGCCAGCCGGTCTACGGTCACCAGCAGGTAGCTCTCGGCGCTGATGAAGAGATCCCTGGGATAGTCCAGGTCAGCCAGGGGGACGGCCACTTCCAGGGCGCCGCCTGACACCGCCGTGGCAACGTCCGCGGACCGGTTGGCCGGAACCCCGGTGAAGACGGGGGGACTGCCGACCCGCAGGCGCAGTTCCATGTCGCTGCCGCGCGAGGTGCGAAGCGGCACGGTGTTCCCCGGCCCGCTGGTCACGGCTGGCGGCAAAGGTTCTTCATGCATCGGGCGGAAACGGATGGTGTAGAGCACGCGGGGCGAGACCGGCCGGCGTGCCTCCAGGCGCAGGAAGAGGGTGGTCCCATCCGTGGCCGCCTTCAGGGTCCGCAGATCCGTGCTGCCTTCCAGTTCGCGGGTGACCGTGTCGGCGGTGGGGTCACTGACCAGGGGGGCGAGCGCCTGCCACTGGTCTGCGGTCCCACCCACCTGCAGCGAACCCGGCGAGATCTGCACGATTTCCTTGGGCGGCAGGGTGCCAAAGAGGTCGTTCTTGCGAGCAAAGCTTTCCAAGTAGCGCCGCATCAGCCGGATCTGCGAGTCGTATTTCAAAATGGCCTGGTACTTGGCCCAGGTGCCCTTGGGGTCCAACTCAAATCGGAACCAGCTGGTGTCGGTGCGGAGCAAGGGCCCGGGCGGCACCAACTCCGTGGCCAGGTGCAGGCCTTTGGGAGCAGGCCAGTCGCCGCGGTGCACCAGGTACAGGTACTGGCGAACCTGGGCGGCGAAAGGATAGCCTTCATCTTTCAATTCCTGCAGGGTATAGCCGGTAAACGCGTTCGTGGCCCAGTGGTCGGGATGCATGTCGTTGGGATGTGGAAAGACCAGGATCGTGGGCTTGTCGTCGACCAGAACCCGCTCAAGGTCCTCCACCACGGCCTGGCCGCTGTAGGGCGCGCCCGGCGTCAGGCTGTTGATGTAGGGGGAGTGATCGGTCTGGGTAAAGCGCGAAAAGAAGCGGTGCTCCGGCGACCAGTAGGTGCTCCACATGGGCGCCAGACCGCGGTCGGGGTAGCCAAGAAAGGTCACATCCCGGGCCGGCACGCCCAGCACCGCCAGGGCGGCCAGACTTTCCTTCTGGCGCTGATAGGCCAGTCTCATGTAGTCCTCCGGTGCCGGCCGCAGCTTGCGGTACTCCTCTCCTGCTGCCAGGGTAAAGCCGTCGCCGTTGGTCATCAGGACGACGTGGACCCGGGCTCCCTCGGCCACCGCCCGTTCGATCAGCCCGCCGGCGCCAAGGGTTTCGTCATCGGAGTGCGGGGCGATGACCAGAACCGAGTCACTGGGGGCGATGGGAAGCTCCGCCGGCAGCTTGACCCTGGCCGGAACTGGGAAGAAGTAGCGGTAGAGGGCGAGCCCGAACGCTGCCAACAGGACGACGGACAGCACCAACGCGCCTATGCGGCGCGGGTTGGTCAGGCGAAACATGCAGGCTCCCTCCTTCCTTGACCCGATAAAGGTCTGTTACAGGTCCCGGTCCGCCGGACGCCGCCACCTTTGCCACCACCAAACCCCGGCCAGGATGGCCAGGACCATTCCGGCGAGGACCACCGTGGTGACGCCGAAGTGACGCGCCAAGTGGATCACGCGCCGTCCGAAAAGCCAGGCGGCGAAGGCCCAAAGGAAGTTCCAGGCCAGCCCGGCCATGGTCTGATACGCAGTGTATTCGAAGATGGACATGTGCCCGATGCCGGCCGAGGCGATGGCGGCAGCGCGGATAAAACCGACAAAGCGGCTTACAAAAATGGTTTTCCCACCATAGCGGGAAAACCACTCACGAACTTGGTCCAGCTGGCTTTCCCCCAGCTTGATGTAGGCCCCATAGCGGCGAACCAGGCTGGTGCCGCCGAAGCGCGCCATCGTGTAGCCGGTGAGGTTCCCGGCCAGCCCGCCGAGGGTGGCCGACAGGACTACGGAGAAGAACGCCAGGTTGCGGCTGTGGACCAGGAACTCGGCAGGGATGAACAGAAGCTCCGCCGGGACGGGCAGGCCCAGGCCCTCCACATACGTGGCCAGAAAGAGAGTGAGGTACCCGTGGCGCGTGACATAAGCATCGACGAAGGGCGCCCAGGCGATACCGGCAACCGTGATTGGCACCTCCAGCTGATGGATAAACTGCCATGTAGAACACTGTTCAAAGCCTATCAAGAACGGACCAGACTGACAAGTGGACGAAGTCCGGTCTTTGACGCTATAATGGAGGCAAAGTTAATACGATCTCCGAACCCGGTTGCCTGTTGCTTGGCCTGCGACGTATCATCGCCGGCCACGGATGGCGGCCGGGTCGGTGCCGGCGGCGCCCTGGTTCAAGAGCAGTTGTCAAGGCTCAGGGCACTCCGGCCGAGGGTGCGGGCGGAAACGTGCGCGCCTCCCTGCTTGGAAAGGAGACCTGGGCTGAGCCTTGCGTGCCTCTTCGCGCTACGCGGAGGACGCCGTGTTCAGTTCAGCATGGGACGGGTCCGGTGCCACCGGGCTTCAGGTCTCTCCAGCAGGAGGGACCTTTTCGTTTGCCATTCTGCCGGGCGCACCCTGCCGTTTCCTGACGGCCCTGGCTTCCCGCCGCACCGATGCTGAGGAACTGCCTCTGCTGCAGGCTTTGGGCTAAGGTCGGGCGTGTGGGCGACCGCTTTGTCGCCACCCTCATGGCCCGCGGCGCCGGGGTCGATCGAGGCTCTGGGCGGTTACGACACCGCTGGAGCCGGCACCATCATTGAAGTGAAGCCGGAGGAAAACCACCATGATCGATGAGCACGGGCGAAAAATCAGCTACCTGCGCGTCTCGCTGACCGACCGTTGCATGCTGCGGTGCCAGTACTGCATGCCGGCGGAGAGCATGGACTGGCTGCCGATGGACCAGATGCTCAGCCGCGAAGAGCTGCTGCGCCTGCTCCGGCTGGCGACGCGGCTTGGCATCACGCGGTTCCGCCTGACCGGTGGCGAGCCCCTGGCCCGACGCGACGTGGTGCAGATCGCCGAGGGCATCCGGGCCCTGCCGGGGGTCACGGACCTGTCCATGACCACCAACGGCATCCTCTTTCCCAAGTTCGGCCGCGACCTCAAGCAGGCCGGCGTCAATCGCGTCAACCTCAGCGTCGATACGCTCCGTCCGGAGCGCTTCCGCTACATCGCCCGCCGCGACGGCCTGGACAAGGTGCTGGCCGCCGTGGATCAGGCACTGGACCTTGGCTATGAGCCGGTCAAGATCAACACCGTGGCCGTGCGGGGCGTCAACGACGACGAGTTCCTGGACTTCGCCCGCCTGACCATCGACCGCCCCCTGCACGTCCGTTTTATCGAGTTGATGCCGCTGGGCTCGGAGCACCCCTGGGCGGTGGGCCACTTCATCAGCGCCGTGGAAATCCGCCAGCGGTTGGCGGAGCAGTTTGATCTGGCGCCCGTCGATGAGCAGGCCACATCCGCCACCGCGGCCTTGATGGCGGGGCGCCAGGGACCGGCCGGCGCCGGGCCCGCCCGGTACATGAAGATCCCCGGTGCCAAGGGCACCATCGGCTTTATCACCGCCCTGTCCGGTTGCTTCTGCGACAGCTGCAACCGGCTCCGGCTCAGCGCCGACGGTAAGCTCAACCCCTGCCTGGGTTCGCTGCATGAGCGCGACCTGAAGGGCCCCCTGCGGGCCGGCGCCAGCGATCAGGAACTGCTGGACATCTTCGCCGATACCATCTACCACAAGCCGGCCGAGCACCACATGCTGGAGCTGACGGAGGATACGCTGGGACGGCAGATGTCGGCCATCGGCGGGTAGGCGCGGGGCACGGGGCGCGGCGCCTGGGCCGGCTTCTTGCGCCGCACCGCCGGCTCCGGAGCCGCCTGCTTCTGGCCCAGCGCGCGCGAAGGAGGTACCTATGGGAGACCGCCTGACACACCTGGACGAACAAGGACAGGCCCACATGGTCGACGTGGGGGCCAAGCCCGAGACTGCCCGCGAAGCCGTCGCCCGCGGCCGGGTTCACATGAAGCCCGAGACCCTGCGGTTGGTCGCCGAAGGGCAGGCCAAAAAAGGCGATGTGCTGGGTGCCGCCCGCCTCGCCGGCATCATGGCCGCCAAGCGCACCGGTGATCTGATTCCCCTTTGCCACCCCATCGGCCTGGACTCGGTCTTCGTTGACCTGCGCCTAAACGAGGCGCGTTCGACCGTGGAGATTGAGGCGGTGGCCCGCACCACCGGCCGCACCGGGGTGGAGATGGAGGCCCTGACCGCCGTCTCCGTGGCCGCCCTCACCGTCTACGACATGGTCAAGGCCGTGGACCGCGAATTGGTCATTGGCGACCTGCGGCTGGTGCGCAAGTCCGGCGGCAAGAGCGGCCTCTGGCAGCGGCCGGGGGAAGAGGGCTAGACACGACAGCCCCTGAGC
>JAMDAP010000075.1:780-13445 GCA_023484675.1 Bacillota bacterium | reverse complement strand
CCGCAAGGCTAATGGCTCCTACCCACTCAGGTAGGAGCCGTTTTTTTGTCTCATGCTAAGGACGGGGGTGACTGCCGTGACCGACGTTTTGCCGGCGACAGGAACCGTACATGCATGCTTGGCCGATCTCAGGCGGGCGGCGGGTCTGGCAGGGGAAGGCGCATGGGCGGAACGCTTTGCCGGCCTGCAGGAGCGCCTGTCGGGGGAGCAGGTCTCTCTGGCGGTCCTCGGCCAGTTTAAGCGGGGCAAGTCCACCCTGATCAACGCACTGCTGGGCGCCGACGTTCTGCCGACGGCGGTGGTGCCGCTGACCTCCGTGGTGACGGTGCTGGAGCACGGGGCAGAGCCCGGCTGCCTGGTGCGCTTTCTCAACGGGCAGAACGAGCAAGTCCCAATCAACGCTCTTTGGGACTACGCCACCGAGGCCGCCAATCCCAAGAACGAGAAAGGCGTCCGGGAGATCCGGGTGCTCTACCCTTCGCCGCTACTCACCCGCGGCGTGCGGATCATCGATACCCCGGGCATCGGCTCCGTCTATGAACACAACACCGATGTGACCCTGGGCTTTCTGCCCCAGGTGGACGCGGCCCTCTTTTTGCTGTCCGTGGATCCGCCCCTGACCAAGGTGGAGTTGGACTTCCTGCACGAGGCCAGGGCTTTCGCCGGCAAAATCCTTTTCCTCCTGAACAAGATTGACGCCTTCGATCAGGCTGCCGTTGACGAGGCAATGGCTTTCACCAAGGGCATTCTTAAGGGCGTGATGGAGCGGGAGGGCTTGGAGATCCTGCCCCTCTCCGCCAGGGAAGGATTGGCGGGACGGCTGGAGGCGGATGAGGATCTGGTCAGGGCCAGCGGCGTGGCGGCACTTGAGGAGCGGCTGGGCCATTTCCTGCGCTGGGAGAGGGCGGCGGCCCTGAGCCAGGCCGTAGCCAAATCGGCCGCGGCTGCGGCCCGCGAGCTCGACTTCTCGCTGCGTCTGTCGCAGGAGGCGGTCCGCACCCCGGCGGAGGTGCTGGAGCAGAAGATTAAGGCCTTCACTCTTGACCTGGAACGGGCCGAGCTCAGTCGTCGCGAGATCCTCGGCCTGGTGGAAACGGAGAGCCGGGCCGTGGCCGCGCAGCTGGACGCGGAACTGGCGGCATTCCGCCAGACGGCATCACAGCAGATCTATGACCAGCTGGCCAGCGGCATCGCTGGATCGGCGGTGCCGCTGGCCAGGGCCCGGGCCGTGGCGGAGGGGCGGCTGGAGGAGCTGATCGAGAAGACGTTCAACCCCTGGGTGAAGGCGGAGACGGGTGCCGTGGCCGACCGCTTCGAGGCCGTGGCCAGACGGCTCGAAGGCCGGGTCCGCGATCACCTGCAGGCGGTGCGCCAGGCGGCCGGCGATCTCTTCGACATCCCCGCCCCAACGGCGACCGTCGAACTCACCCTGGTCCGGTCGAGCGACCTCTACTACGTAGTCGGGGATCCCGAGCCATTTCTGCCCATGCCCGAATGGCGGACCATCGTGGCCTACCTGCCGCGGCGGTTCGCCCTGCCCCGCGTGCTGGAGATAGTGCGCAGGGAGGTCTGGTCCGAGGTGGACCGAAACACGGGTCGGGTGCGTCACGACCTGCTGGAGCGGCTGGAGAAGAGCACGCGCCGGCTGCGGTCGGGTATCATCGATTTGCTGCAGATGGAAACGAATGGCCTGTGGGTTGCGCTCCAAACTGCCCGCTCCAGGCGGGCCGAGGGCCGGGACGCCGTTGAGACGCGGCTCTGCTCCCTGGGCCAGGCGAGGGCGGCGGTGAGCCAATGTCTGCAGCAGCTGGAGGAACTGGCGTGACCTATGACCTGATCTGCATCGGCTTGGAGGATGCCCTGAAGCAGCCGGGCTGCCCCGTCTGCAGGCTGGGGCGGAGTGCCGCCGCCTCCTACCTGGACCACCTGTTCTACGAAAGTGTCAACGACGTCTCGACGCGCTTGCTCCTCGATGCCTCCAACGGGTTTTGCTCCGAGCACGCCGACGAGGCGGCTCGCCTCGGGGACGTGCTGGGGGCGGGCATCATCTACGAGGATCTGGTGGCTCGCCTCGGGGACGTGCTGGGGGCGGGCATCATCTACGAGGATCTGGTTCGGAGCACGTTGGCCAAGCTGTCCCGTTGGCTGGCGACCGCGCCCAGGCGGACGTCCCGTCGGTGGCGCCGTTGGGCTCAGGGCGCGGCCGGGACGCGACTCGCAGCCGCGACACGGCGGACCGACGCCCTGTCCCTGCGCCCTTCCGGCCCGTGCCCTGCCTGCACCAGCCGGGACGCTGCGGAGGAGCGGTCCATGTGGGGCCTTCTCAAGTACATGGAAGAACTTCGGCAGGCCCTTCAGGCCAGCGATGGGCTCTGCCTGCCGCACCTGGCGGGGTGCCTGGAGCAGGAGGGACTTGAAGCCGAGAAGGCGGAGCTGGTGGCGATGGAGAAAGTCAAACTGGAGGCTTTGCAGGCAGACCTGCAGGAGCTCATCCGCAAGTTCGACTATCGCTTTTCCCACGAACCGAAGGGCCGGGAAGCCGGCTCATGGCGGCAAGCCATGGCCAAGATTTCGGGCACCAAGCACCTCAACCAAGGGGAGGCCAGGCGCTAGATGGACAAGGCGAGGGAATGGCTGAGCCGGCTGAAGGCCAGCGTGCAGAGGGCCTATCTGGGGCCGGAGGAAAACATTGATCTGCTGCTGGTGGCCCTGATCGCCGGCGGGCATGTCTTACTGGATGACGTGCCAGGCGTGGGCAAGACGACCCTGGCCCGCGCCCTGGCCATGTCCCTGGGCTTGGGTTTTGAGCGCATCCAATGCACCCCCGACCTCCTGCCGACGGACATCCTGGGCGTCAACTACTTCAACCAGAAAACCCAGGACTTCGAGTACCGGCCAGGGCCGGTGCTGACCAACATTCTGCTGGCGGACGAGATCAACCGGGCCACGCCCCGCACCCAGTCGGCCCTGCTGGAGGCCATGCAGGAAAGCCAGGTCACCGTGGCCGGCGTCACCAGGCCCTTACCCAGGCCGTTCCTGGTCTTGGCGACCCAGAACCCGGTTGAGATGCAGGGCACCTACCCGCTGCCGGAGGCGCAACTGGACCGGTTCCTGCTGCGGCTGTCCCTGGGCTACCCCGGCCGCGAGGCGGAGAAGGCCATGGTGTTACGCTATGGGGCGGAGGCGGCACCGGACGTGGCGCCCGTGCTCGGCGGCGGGGAGGTGCTTGCGCTGCAGCGCCAGGCGGACGGCGTCTTCGTTAGCGAGGCGGTGCTCGGGTACATCCTGGACCTGGTGGAGGCCAGCCGCTCCAACCCCTCACTCTCCCTGGGCGCCAGCCCCCGGGCCAGCCTCTCTCTGTACCGCGCGGCGCGGGCCCTGGCGGTGGTGGAGGGCCGGGACCACGTTCTTCCCGACGACGTCAAGCGCCTGGCGACGCCGGTGCTGGCGCATCGCGTCATCCTCTCTCCCCAGGCCCGGATGAGGGGAACGCAAGCCGAGGAGGCCATCGCCGCCGCCGTCGCGGCGGTGCCCGTGCCGGCAGAGCCGGTGAAGCCCTGATGTTCTCCCAGGGGTGGATGTGGGTCCTGGGCGTGGCCGCAGCCCTGGGCCTCTTGAGCCAGCGGCCTCTGTTTTTCGCTGCAGCGCTGCTGGCTCTGGCCACCAGCCTGGTGGTGGTTGCCTGGGGGCGCGTCGCCTTCCGCGGCGTTGTCTTTGTACGGCGCATCAAGCCGGACCGGGTCTTCCCCGGCGACTTGGTGACGCTCTCCCTGGCGGTGGAGAACCGCAAACGCCTGCCCCTTCCCTGGCTGCGGCTGGAGGAGCAGGTGCCGGAAGAGGCTGCCTTCGCCCGGGGCAAGGTCGAGGCCCACTACCTGCCGAGGCGGGCGCGCCTCGTGTCGGCCTTTCAAGTGGGCTGGTACGAGCGGGTGACCCATCACTATCAGGTGACGTTGGCCAGGCGGGGCAGTTACGCCTTCGGCCCCTGCCAGGTGACGACGGGGGATCTCTTCGGGTTTGAGAAGGTCCACCGGGATGACCCCGGCACCGCCGAACTGCTGGTCTTCCCGCCGGTGGTGCCCCTGGAGCAGCTCGGCCTGCCGCCAGGGCTGCCCCTGGGAGGCGTGCGTTCGCGGAACGCCCTCGAGGTGGACCCTGCCGCCATCGCCGGTACCCGCGCCTACGACCCCCGGGACGACTTCCGCGACGTGCACTGGTACGCCACCGCCCGCCTCGGCGATCTGCAGACCAAGGTCTACGAGCCGATGATGGACCAGAGCGTCGCCGTGTTCCTCAACGCCGCCACCATGGACCCCGCCTGGGCCGGCCAGTATCCGGCCTGGCTGGAGACGGCGGTGACCACCGCCGCCTCGATGTTGCACGACTGCTCCGAGGGGCGCATTCCCATCGGCCTTTACTCCAACGGACACGTGCAGGGGCAGGGATCGACCCTGCGCCTTCCCGTGGGTGCGCCGGCCAGCGTCTTTGCCGCCTCCCTGGAGGGCCTGGCCCGGCTGTTGGCGCCCCCCGTCGTGGCCTTTGACGCATTGCTATGGCAGGAAGCGCCGCGCCTGCCGGCAGGGGCCACGGTGGTGGTCGTGACCGCGGTGGTCAGCGAGGGCCTGCGCCGGGTCCTCGCCGAGGTAAGCGCAACCCGCACCGTGGTGGCCCTGCTGGTGGGCGAAGCCAGCCTGCCGGCCTTGACCGGCGCCTCGGTCCACCGCGTCACCTGGGAGGGGGGTCGGGACGATGCCGTCCAGGTCGTCGCGCCCTAGCAGGGACCCTGGCCAACAGCCCGGTAACGGGCTCGTTCTGGCCGGAACTCTTGGGGTGGAGTGGTTTGCCTGGCACCCCTGGCTGCTGGGGCTGCGGGCCTGGATCTACGGCCCGGCGTCTGCGACAATCGGGGGAAGCGCGACGTGGATGCTTGAGATCCTGGTCCTCGCCCTGGCCGCCTATGTCTTGCGGGCCTTGAGGCGGCGCGGGCTAGGGCTTAAGGAGTTGCGCTTTGCCTCTCTGGTCCTGGGCCTACTGGCAGCGGGGCTCTTCGCCGGGGCCTTGCCAGCAGCCCGTGCTCTCTCTTTCCTCAGCCTGCTGTTTCTCTGGTGGCGGGGTTTGATTGCGGCTCAGTACCACGTGCGGCACGACGTGCTGACGGAGCAGTTCTCCCACCTGGTGCTGGGGCAGCTGGCCATTGTGGCACTTACCTCTGCTCTCGGCGGGATGCCCCGGGGCCCGGGAATGCAGGCAGCCGCCCGTGCCGCACTCACTGGCGCGCTGTCCACGTCTATCATTGGCCTGTTCGTGGTAGGTTTGCTTACCCTGGCCGTGTCGCGGCTGCTAACCGTGCGTCAGGACGAGGAGTTCGACCAGCCGCAGGAGGCTGGCTCAAGGTGGCGGCCGGCGGTGCTGGCGCTTGTGGCCGTCCTCGCGCTGGCATTGCTGTGGGCGGTCAGGGCCATGGCGGGCCCGGCCTTCCCCGCCCTTCAGGCGGCCTTGGCCGCTTTTCTGGACCGGGCGCTGGGGCTTCTCGAACGGCTCATCGAGCCGGTGGCTTTGCTGGTGGGCCGGCTTATCGAACCCGTCATCCGGTTCCTGGCATCTATCCTTCACCCCTTTGTCATCCAGCCGGGGCCGGCTGCGGAGGGGCCGGCGAAAGCAGCACAGGAAGCCGGAGGCCACCTGCCCGTGGCCGTGTACTACGCGCTTCGTGTTCTGGGTTCAGTCGCGGCAGCGGTGGTGGTGACCTTCGTCTTCCTCCGGTCAGTGTGGAGCGCCTTTGGCTTGGTGGAGGCGGAAGTGCCGGAGGAACGGGAAGCCCTGTCGCGCCTGGAGGTCAAAAGCAACGGCGGCAAGGGTGCCACCCGCCGGCGCCGCCGTGCTCCCGAGCCCGCGCTGACCTTCATCCGCAAGGCCTATCGGCGCTTTCAAAGCGTTGCCGGCACCCGCGGTTTGGTGAGGGCGGAGAGCGAGACGCCGCGGGAGTTCCTGGCCCGGTTGCAGGGCGCTGCCGCAGTGGGTCCGGAGGCCGCCGCCGCACTTACCCAGCTCTACATGCAGGGGCGCTACGGATCGCGCCCGCTCACGGCAGAGGAGGAGGCGGAGGCGCGCCGCCTTCTGGGCGACATCGAAAAGGCCGCCGGCTCGCGGCGGCCCAACACGAACTGATCAGCCTGGATCTGTCAGGCGACGCAGCTCCTCTTCGGCTGCCTGCCGCACGATCACGCTGGGGTCCCGCTGCGCCTGGCGCAGGAGCGGCACGGCAACCTTGGCATCGATGGCGGCGCAGGCGCGAAGGATCTGAGCCCGGAGATAGACGTCGTCGCTGCTCGTCAGGGTCGCCTGCAACTGCGGCATGGCGGGCCGTGCTTCACGCCCCATGCGCCCCAGCAGGATGGCGGCGCGCATGGCCGTTTCCGGCTCCGGATGCTGAAGGGCCCACACTAGCTTGGCCAGATAGGAGTCGTCGTTGGTCAAGGGGGCGCCGCATACAGCGCAAACGTTGGTGTCTCGATTCTCGGCATAGCATTTGGGGCAAAAGCGGGTGATCACGTGCAGTCGACCTTTCCGACCAGGTTGCTCAAGTGGCGCTGGCTTTACCCCGGGGGCGCCTTGCGGTACTTGATCACCTGCAGGTTGCCTACAGTGAAAATGAGATCCTCTGCGACCATACGGTCAAGCTCCGGCACCAGGCCGACGAGCCTCTCAGGGCTGTCCACAATCTCGATGATGACCGGGAGGTCGCGGGAGAGGCGAAAGACGCTGTCGGCATGCAGGCGGCTTCGCGCCCCGTACCCTTCGAGGCCGCGGTAGACGGTGGCGCCGGCGATGCCCATCTGGCGGGCCTTGACCACGATGGCGTGGTAGAGTGGCTGGCCGCGGTACTGATCGCGTTCGCCAACATAGATCTTGAGTAGCTGTCCCATGCCCTGGACCTTCACGCCTCTTCCCTCCTCGAAGCGGGCGGCCGCGCTGCTGGCCGCCGGCCGAGGACACAAAAGCCCCTACCCCGAAGGTAGGAGCTATCAGCTGCACCGCAGCGATTTTGGGCGAGCCCCACCGCCCTGGTATCTGCTCCCATTCTATTCGCTGCAGCGCCGAAGGTAAAGGCCGTGGAAGTGGGATCCCTTGCCATCTTGTCGGCCTTCATGATATTCTACTGTTGTGTTTCAGGCGATGGAGCCCGCCACAAGCGCTGCTGGTGCAGCTAATGGCTCCTACCCACGAATTCGGGGGTAGGAGCTTTTCTTGTCTCTTCCCCGACACCAAGGAGGAGCGAGATGGGGCAGTTCAAGTGCGGGTTCTTCTTCGTGTGGTTGGCGGTTGCGGCGACCATCTGGCAGCTGGGTTCTTTCGGACCCGCCTGGGCCTCTCGGCCAGTACCACCATCTGGGCCGGCGGACTTCTTGTGTGGCTTGTGGCTACCGGGGTGTATGCCATGGTCCAGCACTAGCCCGAAGAATGCCTTTTGGAAGGGATCTCCGGATTGATGGTGAATGCGGACCAATAGACTGGAGAATGAGTCTGGCCAACGGGCGCGAAGGCCCCAGGGCTTTCGCGGGTGATGGAGCTCGCCAATTGTGCGTTTCGCACTGATGGCTCCTGCGCTTGGATGCGCAGGGGCTATTTTGTTTGGAGGAGGAGCAGGAATGGAGAACGTCTGGTTCGTGGCCTCCATCTGGATGGGGCTGGCGCTCCTGGCCGGCCTGATCTCCGCTCAGCTCGGCGTCTCCGTGGCTCTTGGCGAGATCCTGGTGGGGGTGGTGGCCGGCAACCTGTTCGGCCTTCACAGCACCCAGTGGATCGATTTCCTGGCCATGTTTGGTTCGGGAATCCTGACGTTCTTGGCGGGGGCCGAGATCGACCCGATCTCCCTGAGGCGCCACCTCAAGGCCAGCCTCCTGATCGGGGTCGTGTCCTTCCTGGTGCCGTTTCTGGCCGCCTGGGCGATAGCCTTTTACTCGTTTCACTGGACCCTGCCGGCGTCTCAGATCGCCGGCGTGGCCCTTTCCACCACCTCTGTGGCCGTGGTCTACGCTGTCATGCTGGAACGAGGCCTGGCCACCACGGAGTTGGGGAAGCTCATCCTGGCCGCGTGTTTTGTCACCGACTTCGGCACCGTCCTCACGCTGGGCCTGATTTTCGCCAACTTCAACGTATGGATGGCCGTCTTCGTGGTGGTGGCGGCGGTCACGTTCTGGTTCCTGCCCAACCTGACCCGGTGGGTGCTGGCACGCTGGAGCGGTACGTTGGGTGAGCTGGACGTAAAGTTCATCTTTCTGATACTGGTCTTTCTGGGCGGCCTGGCCACCACCGCTCGGAGTGAAGCGGTGCTTCCCGCCTACTTGATGGGCCTGGTGGTCGCCGGCGTCTTCCTCCGCGATCGGTCGGTCATCCATCGCATTCGCAGCATCGCCTTTGGCCTCCTCACGCCATTCTACTTCATCAAGGCCGGCATCCTGGTGTCCGCGCCGGCCGTGCTGGCCAACGCCGGCGTGGTGGCTTTGCTGCTGCTGGCTAAAGTGGTGGCCAAGGTGATTGGCGTCTGGCCGGCCACGGCGGCCGTGGGGCTTCCGTCCAAAGAAAGGGGATACGCCACGCTGCTGATGTCCACCGGCCTGACCTTCGGCACCATCTCGGCCCTTTTTGGCCTCACTAACGGCTATCTTAGTTCCGGGCAGTATACAGTATTGGTAACTGTTGTCATCCTGAGCGCGGTGGTCCCCAGCCTGGTGGCGCAGATGTTCTTCCAACCGGACGTGCCGCTGGCGGAAATCCCTGTCCCCATGGGAGCGACGCCGGAGGTCGTCCAGTCAGAGGCTGACTAAGCGGGGGTGGGAGCAGGATGCAACGCTCGGCGGAGGTGGTCGTGTGCAGTACTCCATGATCGAAGTCCTGACCAACGAGGCGGCTCACCACGGGAGGGTGTCCGTGTACAACGCCGTGCTGGAGGTCATCCGGCGGAGGCGCATCGCGGCCAGGGTGCACGTCTACCGCGGCATCGCCGGCGTCTATGAGGGAGGAGAGTTCTCCTCCGCCAATCTCCTGGACGTGTCTGCCAACCTACCGGTGAAAATCGAGATTGTTCTTCCGGCGGCGCAGGCCGATGATGTGGCGGAGGCCCTGTCCCTGGTGGTGACGGAAGGGGTCGTCGCGGTGCGTCCGCTAGACGTACGCCATCACCGCAGCCACCGAGGACTGGTGCCCCGGACCCTCCGAGTCATGGATGTCATGACCGCCGACCCCGTCGCTGTAACACCGGATAGCCCGGCGGTCGAAGTCATCCGGATGCTGATGACCCACAGCTTCAAGGGCGTGCCGGTGATTGATGCCCGACGCCGGGTGGTGGGCATCGTGACCGAGGAAGACCTGATCACCCGCGGAGGCCTGCCGGTGAGGCCAGGGCTCCTTGCTTCCCTAGGCACGGCGGACGAGCTTGGCGACCCTGCGTTCCAGCACCTGCAGACGCTGGCCGTGCAGGACGTGATGACCGCGCCCGTGAAAACGGTCCAGGCGCCGGCGCCTGTCGCCCAAGCGGTCGGGAAGATGGTGCTGCACCACCACCGCACGCTGCCGGTCTTGGATGGGGAGGAACTGGTAGGGATGATTTCCCGCCTGGACGTTCTGATGGCGGCCAGTCAGTTGACCCACGGCCTGGAGCGTTGGAAGAGGGTAGGGCTGACGCTGGAGGGCCCGCGGTTGGTGCGGGACGCCATTACCGGTGGGGGCAGGCGCGTGACCGCAGACGCTGCTCTGCTGGACGTCGGTCGCGTGATTCTGGAGGGCGGTGTCCGCCGCGTGGCGGTGGTGCACGAAGGCGAGAAGCTGGTGGGCCTGGTGGCCGAAAGTGACTTGCTCCGCGCCCTTACGCCGGAGCAGGAAGGCCTTTGGAACTACCTGGTACGGCGCCTCTCTCGGGCGCAGGTTCGGGAGCGGTACCCATCCCTGTGGGGCCGGGTGAGGGCTCAGACCGCCGCCGACATCATGACCACCGAGGTGGTTGTCGGGCACGACAGCGAGCTGCTGGCGCCGGCCATCGCCCGCATGGTGGACCGCGGGCTCAAGGAGTTGCCCGTGGTGAACGACGAGGGGCGGTTCCTCGGCTTCCTCTCGCGGCACGAGTTGATGCGGGCCATCGCCCGCGAGAGCGGTCCCCCGGCGAACGGCGGCGCGCCCACTCATGACGGCAACGTCTCCGAGACGGTTGTCGAACACGGTAGCGAGGGGTGACGCCAATGCGCTTCGCCGTGATCTCTGATCTCCATGCTAACCTGGAGGCAACGCAAGCCGTCCTGGCCGACATTCGGCGCCGGGACGCAACGCGGATCTACTGCCTTGGAGACCTCGTCAACTACGGGCCCAATCCGGCAGGAGTCGTGGACCTGATCAGGTCCGAGGGCATTCCCTGCGTCATGGGCAACCACGACTGGAGCCTGGGAAACGCCCTGGATGTGAAGGACGTGCCCACCGCTCCGGGGCGCGACGTGGAGCTGGAACATGCCAGCTACGCCTGGACAGCCGCCCGGCTGGCCGATGACCACCGGGCCTTTCTCCGACAGCTCCCGCATTTGCGGCGGGAACAGGTGGCAAAGAACACAGTCACCCTTGTGCATGCCACGCCCGCGTCACTTACAGAGTACGTCCGGCCAGGGTCGTCAACCGAAGAATGGGAGGCTTTGCTGAAGGAGGCGGCCGGCCATGTTGTCTTTCTGGGTCACACCCATCTGCCCTTTGTGGAGTGGCAAAGCGGTGTGCTGGTTTGCAACGCTGGCAGCGTCGGCCGGCCCAAGGACGGCAATCCTGCCGCCAGCTACGCCCTGGCGGAGGTCGACGCGGAAATGGGCGTTGACTTGATTCGCGTGGAGTATGACGTGAAGGCTACAGCGGAGAAAATCAGGCGGTCGGGGCTGCCGCCCCGGCTGGCCGACTCACTGCTGGCAGCCGGCAACCTGTGAGATTTCGCCCCACTCGGGGCGATGCATACATACCAGCTTGGAGGGATAGCTTTGGCCAAAATTCGCAGCCTGGACGCCCTTGAGGTGCTGGATTCCCGGGGCAACCCGACGATCGAGGTAGTGGCCACCCTGGATACGGGCACGGCGGCGCGGGCGATTGTGCCGTCCGGGGCGTCCACCGGGAGCAATGAGGCGCTCGAGCTTCGGGATGGCGACAGCAGACGCTATGGTGGGAAGGGCGTTCTCAAGGCGGTGGGCCATGTCCGGGGTGAAATCACCCAGGCCCTGGCCGGGATGGAAGCAACGGACCAGGAAGCCATTGATCATCGGTTAATCGACTTGGACGGAACACCGAACAAGACGCGCCTCGGCGCTAACGCCATCCTCGGCGCCTCTCTGGCCGTGGCCCGGGCGACGGCCTTGGATGCCGGTGTGTCGCTGTTCCGTTACTTGAGCCGTGGCGGCGCGGTGTCCCTGCCGGTCCCGGCCATGAACGTGCTCAACGGCGGCCGCCATGCCGACAACAACGTGGACTTCCAGGAGTTTATGATCGTCCCCGCCGGAGCGGGCAGTTTTGCCGAGGCCCTGCGCATGGGGGCCGAGGTGTATCACAGCCTGAAGAAAGTCCTCCATGGTCGAGGGCTGTCCACCACCGTTGGGGACGAAGGCGGCTACGCCCCGAACCTTCCCTCCAACGAAGCCGCAGCGGAGGCCATTGTGGAGGCCATTGCCAAAGCCGGCTACACGCCGGGCAAAGATGTATACCTGGCCCTGGACCCGGCAGCCAGCGAGTTCTACGAGGACGGCAGCTACCACTTGAAGGGCGAGGGCAAGGTGCTTACCGCGTCCGACATGGTGGACCTGTGGGAGCGCTGGACGTTCCGGTTCCCGATCCTCTTCCTGGAGGACGGTCTGGCCGAGGACGACTGGTCGGGGTGGGCCCTGCTGACGGAACGCCTGGGCCGGCGACTTCAACTGGTGGGCGACGACATCTTCGTCACCCAGCGCCGGTTCTTGGAGCGCGGGTTTGCGGAGAAGGTGGCCAACGCCATCCTGATCAAGCTGAATCAGGTGGGTACCCTGACGGAAACCCTGGAAACCATCCGATTGGCCCAGGAACGTGGCTACAGGACGGTGATTTCACACCGGTCCGGTGAGACGGAGGATGTGACCATCTCCCACCTGGCCGTTGCCACGGGCGCCGGGCAACTTAAGACCGGAGCCCCGGCCCGCACTGAGCGAGTGGCGAAGTACAACGAACTGCTGCGCATCGAGGTTGAGCTCGGGGCGCAGGCGCGGTTTGCCGGCCGGCAGGCGTTTGGGCGCTAGCCCCCTTCAAGCGCCCGCCGAGGGAGCTCGCCGTCAACTGCTGTTGTTCAGCTGATGGCTCCTGCCGCACACGAGGCAGGAGCTGCTATTTGCTCCGCAGGGAGGATAGGCCGTGATCGACCTCTTCACCGCGGATCTGAAGGGCGCGTGTCGCCTGCCGGGCTGCCCGGCCTGTCGGTTGGGCGAAGAGGGAGGCAGGCGGTACCTCTTCAGCCTGCTCTGGGAATACATCAACGACTCGGGTTACCGGGACAAGTTTCTGGCCAGTCGCGGATACTGCCGTGCCCACGCCTGGCAGCTCTTCGAACTGGAACGAACGGAGTTTGGCGACACAATGGGCGCCGGCACCCTTTACCTACATCTGGCGCAGGTCGTCGAGGA
>JAMDAP010000075.1:0-770 GCA_023484675.1 Bacillota bacterium | reverse complement strand
CCTTGTGTCGTGTGCCAAACTGTCGATTCCACGGAGGCTTTTGTCTGCCAGCACCTGGCCAGGGAAATTGCGGCCAATAACCATCTGCAGGCATCATACTTGGAGTCGGACGGGCTTTGCCTGCGGCACCTGGAGCAAGCCGCCGGGCCTGGCGGTCCGGGGGGACGGATGCTGTTGGAGGACAGCCTACTGCGGCTGCATGGCCTCATTGGCGACCTGGAAGCGTACCAGCAGAGTTGCGTCTACCCCCGGAGTCTGGACCCGAAGGGTTTGGAGGGTGGATCGCCGGAACGGGCACTGTGGCTCCTCGTGGGCCCCCCTTCGTTTCATGGCGTGGCCCATGCAAAGACCGACTCCAAGGGTGAGCCAAACCAGCAGACCAGCGGTGACATGTCAAGGGGCTAAGGGGACATAACTCTATGAAGTTATCAAGGTTCTGAGGCTTTGAGGCAATACCAAACCAGGCGTACAGCGATTTCCAGAAGCTGTAAGCCGCATCAGGGGAGTTCCGGGCTACCGGCCGGGAGCTCCGAGCGGGTTGTAGAGCCGGTTGGACCGCAGCAGGGCGTCCAGCAGGCGAACCAGTTTGCGGGCCGTCAGCGCAAGGGCGCGAAGATGGGCATGGGTCTTGGATTCGGCTTTCTTCCGCTGGTAGTACCGCTTGAACTCAGCATCGTGCACTACGAGGCTGTTGGCGGCTTCCACCAGGTAGTACCGCAGATAGCGGTTGCCGGAGCGGAGGAGGCGCGTGTTCTGGGATTCAAAGGAGC
>JAMDAP010000192.1 GCA_023484675.1 Bacillota bacterium | reverse complement strand
CCGAACAAGAGCCGGCCGGAAAGGCCGCGGCAACATCGGAGCAGATCGAAGGCCGCAACCCGGTGTTGGAGGCCCTTCGGGCCGGACGCGCCCTCAACAAACTGATGGTTGCCCGTGGGGCGGGCGGGGGCTCCATACGAGCCATCCTGGCCTTGGCCAGGGAACAGGGCGTGTTGGTACAAGAGGTGGACCGCGCCCATTTGAATGCCATGGCCCAGAGCCACGCACACCAGGGTGTCATCGCTCTGGCGGCCGCACGGCACTACGCCGAGCCGGAGGAGTTGCTGGAGCGAGCCCGACAGCAGGGTGAGGACCCGCTTTTGCTTGTGCTGGACGGCATTGAGGACCCGCACAACCTGGGTTCCCTGCTGCGCACAGCGGAGTGTGCCGGAGCCCACGGCGCCATCCTCCCCGAACGGCGGGCGGTGGGTCTGACCCCCGCCGCGTTGAAAGCCTCCGCCGGTGCGGCCGAGCACCTTCCCGTGGCCAGGGTGACCAACCTCGTGCAGACCTTGGAGTGGCTCAAGGAGCAGGGCCTCTGGATTGCCGGGGCCGATGCCGCCGGCCCGGACCTCTACACGGAGGCGAACCTGAAGGGGCCGCTGGCCCTGGTCATCGGCAGTGAGGGCAAGGGCTTGGCGCGCCTGGTACGAGAGCATTGCGACTACCTGGTTCGGCTTCCCCTCCATGGCAGGGTATCTTCACTCAACGCCTCCGTGGCCGGAGGAATCCTGCTCTACGAGGTGGTCCGGCAGCGGAACGGCAGGTAGCAGCCTGGAGGGATGGCACATGGCGGTGGGCCAAGGCTCGCGCTCCCGGGTAGCTCTCCTACTGATCATTGCGGCGGTGTCTGTCGGCACCGCCCTTTTCGTCGGGGCCAGGCGGCCACCCCGGTTGATCCGGATCCCGGAAGGGGTGCGCGTCGACGGCGTTGACCTGAGTGGCCTGAGCCGGGCAGAGGCGGAGGCCATGCTTCGCCCGCTGCTGCTCACCCGTGCCAACCGGCCTTGGACCCTGAGCTGGGGCGAACAGAAGTGGCAGGTCTACCCCCAGCAGGCCGGGTTTGCGTACGACATGGAGGCCAGTCTCGAACAGGCCCTGGCCGCAGGGCGCTCCCAGCCATGGTGGGGTCGAAGCTGGGGGCCGTCCCGGGTGGATCTGGCCGACCGTGATCTGGCGCTCAACTGGCGGCTGGACGAGTCTACGTTGAACCGCCTGTTCGGCCGCCTGGCGGAGAGTGTGGACAGGCCGCCGCGAAACGCCTCCTATGACCCTGCCCTGGGCCGGGTGGTGCCCGATCAGAACGGCTCAACCCTGGATCGGGAGGCCCTGCGAAGGCTCCTGGAGGCGGCGGCGACAGGGGAGGGCCCCACGGACATCGCCCTACCGGTGCGGACCGTTCCGGCAACGGTTCGTGAGGCCGATGTGGCCGCGGTGGGGCGCCATGTGCTCAGTTCCTTTTCTACCCGGGTAAATCAGGCCGATCCGGACCGCCTGGCCAATATCCACCTTGCCGTGGAGAAAATCAACGGAACGCTCCTGCGGCCTGGCGAGGCCTTTTCCTTCAACCAGACTGTCGGACCGAGGGAACCGCGGTTCGGCTTTCGCCAGGCCAAGGAACTCTACCAGGGAGAGTACGTGCTTGGCTACGGCGGGGGCGTTTGTCAGGTTTCCTCGACCCTCTACAATGCCGCCCTGCTGGCCGACCTGGACATCGCCGCCCGGTCACACCACTCTCGGCCTCTCAGCTACGTCGAGACTGGCCGGGACGCCACCGTGGCCTACGATTACCTGGACTTCCGGTTCATCAACACGGCACCGGCGCCGGTACTGATGGTCTCCAGCTTGCAGAACGACCGCCTGACCGTCAGCTTCCTGGGCCGGCGCACTGCAACAAGCAAACGGGTAGAAATCGTCACGGAGGGCTTGATGGAGGTCGCGGCGCCACTGCAGGAAGAACTGGACGAGACCATGCCCTGGCGCAGCCGCCAGGTGGTGAACCCGGGTGAGCCCGGTTACGAGGTCACCGTTCTGCGCCGCGTCTATGAGGGAAGCCGCCTGGTGCGAGAAGAGATGGTCTCCCACGATAAATATCCGCCGCGCCCGGGGCTGGTGCGGGTGGGGTTAAAGCCGCCCGACATGCCGCCCGACATGCCGGTCGACCCGGTGGCATCGCCCCTCACTCCGTAGGTCCGTTGTGCAGCGAGGGCCCTGGCCCAATCTGGGCCAGGGCCTTGCCATGGGCAATCATTGAACTGGTCCGCCGATAAAGTTATAGTAGGGGTATTGGTAGTTCGTCCCGTGCCAAAGGCTGATTTGGCGCCGTTTTATTGCTTTGCTGCCGCCATTGACTCAGCGAGAATGCGGGCGATATAATTGACATAAGCGCGCGGAGACAAAGGGATCATGTCTTTTTTGTTTTCCGTAAGCCTTTGCCGCTCACGGCGAGCCGATTCATGGAAGTGGGATGCGCGCGATATATCTAGTGCATCGCGGTGTAGATGTGGGATGGAGGCGATGGGTCCGTGAGCGTAAGTCCACAGCGCGAGATCTACCCAGACTACGACGCGATGGTTGATGAGGAGATCGTGGCCTTTGCCCGTGATGGTTCCAGCGTTGCCCTGGAGTACTTGATCAACAAGTACAAGAATTTTGTTCGGGCTAAGGCCCGTTCCTACTTCCTGATTGGCGCGGACCGCGAGGACATCATTCAGGAAGGGATGATCGGCCTCTACAAGGCCATTCGCGACTTCCGACCCGACAAGCTCTCTTCTTTTCGTGCCTTCGCCGAACTCTGCATCACCCGCCAGATCATTACCGCCATCAAGACTGCCACGCGGCAAAAGCACATCCCGTTGAACTCCTACGTGTCGCTGAACAAGCCCATTTATGATGAGGATTCCGACCGGACCCTGTTGGACGTCATCTCCGGTTCCAAGATCACGGACCCTGAAGAGCTGATCATCAGCCGGGAAGAGTTTGGCGATATTGAGGAGAAGATGGGAGAGATCCTCTCCGACCTGGAGTGGAAGGTGCTCATGTCCTATCTGGACGGCAAGTCCTACCAGGAGATTGCGGTCGACCTGAACCGCCACGTGAAGTCCATCGATAATGCGCTGCAGCGTGTGAAGCGCAAGTTGGAGCGATACCTGGACAATCGGGGCGCTGACGATGCCGGGCCGATCTCTTCCGAGCGCAGAGGCGAAGAGGCGTAGAACGAGTGACGCACAGGCCCGGGCGCAGGCCCGGGCCTTTTTGTGCCCGTGCACTTGGTCAGCAATGCTTGCCGAAGCGAGCATACTGAGGGAGTGCGAGGGGGCTTCCGCGACGCGAATGCAAAGGAGACGGATTCGATGTGGCGTGACCTGGTTTTGGCCTTGGTTGCAGGCGCTGCTGCAGGCTTTCTCTTCGGCAAGCTGAAGCTTCCGGTGCCAGCGCCGCCCACTCTGGCGGGCATTCTGGGCATCGTTGGCCTGACCCTGGGCTACACCCTGGCCAGGCACTTCTGAAGCCAGGGTGCGGCGCCTGCGGCAGTGCGGCGCCTGCGGCTTTTCACGCCATTGCGCATGTGGTATCATTACAGCTCGAGCAGGCCCGTTTAGCTCAGAGGTAGAGCAATCGCCTTGTAAGCGATAGGTCGTGGGTTCAAATCCCACAACGGGCTCCATTGTTGCCTGCCAAATACTGATCCAATGGGATACCTTGACTTTTAGTAGGGTGCAGGATAATATAATGTCTGCGCGGTTGCCCGTTGGGAACGAAAAAACGGGCGCCGCGGTTTCGTGGAGGGGTACCGAAGTGGTTAAACGGGCCTGACTGTAAATCAGGTGGCCACGCCTTCGGTGGTTCGAATCCACCCCCCTCCACCACTCAAGTAGTTTCGTCGCGGGGTAGAGCAGTCTGGTAGCTCGTCGGGCTCATAACCCGGAGGTCGCAGGTTCAAATCCTGCCCCCGCAACCAATATTGCTGATGTAGCTCAGTCGGTAGAGCACGTCCTTGGTAAGGACGAGGTCACCGGTTCGATCCCGGTCATCAGCTCCAGAGGATAGCCCGCCTGAGGCGGGCTTTTTTCGTTAAAGGTTGGCTCCTCGGGGACTCCTCCGCCCGCCCGCTGCGGGCATCGGCACCCGGGCTCCCAAATGGTCGCAAGCGGCGCTGCGGAAGGAATCCGCCGCCTCGTGCAGAAACATCCCTATTTGGAGAGAATACCCGAAGAAGATGGACGGGCGAGGGAGGAGACCCAATGGCGAAGAAGAAGTTTGAGCGCACCAAGCCGCACGTGAACGTCGGGACGATCGGTCATGTGGACCACGGCAAGACGACTCTGACGGCGGCGATCACCAAGGTACTGGCCAAGCAGGGGAAGGCCGAGTTTATGGCCTACGACCAGATCGACAAGGCGCCGGAAGAGCGGGAGCGCGGCATTACCATTGCCACGGCGCACGTGG
Organism: Bacillota bacterium; assembly: GCA_023484675.1. The sequence continues at coordinate 9,047 of JAMDAP010000192.1, read as the reverse complement.
AGTACGAGACCGACGCCCGGCACTACGCGCATGTGGACTGCCCCGGGCACGCTGACTACGTGAAGAACATGATCACGGGGGCGGCGCAGATGGATGGCGCCATCCTGGTGGTGTCGGCAGCGGACGGCCCGATGCCGCAGACCCGGGAGCACATTCTGCTGGCGCGCCAGGTGGGCGTACCGGCGATGGTTGTGTACCTGAACAAGACGGACATGGTGGACGACCCGGAGCTGTTGGAACTGGTGGAACTGGAAGTGCGCGAGCTGCTGTCCAGCTACGAGTTTCCGGGGGATGAGATTCCGTTTGTGAAGGGGTCGGCGCTGAAGGCGCTGGAGGGTGACGAGGCGGCCGAGAAGTCGATTTTCGAGTTGATGGACGCGGTGGACAGCTACATTCCGACGCCGCAGCGGGATACCGACAAGCCGTTCCTGATGCCGGTGGAGGACGTGTTCTCGATCACGGGGCGGGGCACGGTGGCGACGGGCCGAGTGGAGCGGGGCATGGTGAAGGTGGGCGACGAGATCGAGATCATCGGTCTGGCGGAGAAGCCCTTCAAGACCGTGGTGACGGGCGTGGAGATGTTCCGGAAGCTGCTGGATCAAGCGGTGGCGGGGGACAACATCGGGACGTTGCTGCGGGGGATTGACAAGAACCAGGTGGAGCGGGGTCAGGTGCTGGCCAAGCCGGGGAGCATCAAGCCACACACGAAGTTTCTGGCCGAGGTGTACGTGCTGAGCAAGGAAGAGGGGGGGCGGCACACGCCGTTCTTCAACGGATACCGGCCGCAGTTCTACTTCCGGACGACGGACGTGACGGGGGTGGTGCAGCTGCCGGAAGGGGTGGAGATGTGCATGCCCGGGGACAACATCCGGATGGACATCTCGCTGATCACTCCCATCGCCATGGAGGAAGGGCTGCGTTTCGCCATCCGCGAGGGCGGCCGCACCGTGGGCGCCGGCGTGGTCACGTCCATCAAAGAATAGCCACCGTAAGCCTGGCGAACCCCAGAGAGGGCATTGAGGGAGGCCGCCTTGGGCGGCGGCCTCCCCGTTGAAGGGTCGGTCGTCCCTTTGGGGAAGATTGGCGCTGAAGTGTTTTCGAAAAGCGTTGGCGTGTTGACACAAGCCAAAGACGCGTGGTAAAGTAATTGAGCGACCCGATTGGGTCGATTAATTTGAGTGGGCACCGTGTGAGGTGAGTGACCTTGGCCAAGGCAGAGAATCGCCAGATTATCACGCTGGCTTGCACCGATTGTAAGAGGCGCAATTATACCACGATGAAGAACAAGAAGAACGATCCCAACCGCCTCGAACTCAAGAAGTACTGCCGGTACTGCCGGCACCACACGGCGCACCGCGAGACCCGTTAAGCGTGAAACAGATGTGTGTAGGCCAGTAGCTCCAACTGGTAGAGCAGCGGTCTCCAAAACCGCGTGTTGGGGGTTCGAATCCCTCCTGGCCTGCCATCTTTTTATTTAGCTCAGATTTGCAGCCTGCCTATAGGATGTGAGAAGTACGCATGGATCGCTTGAAGGCGTCCTACGAACGGATGGTCAAGTTCTTCCAGGACACCCGCGCTGAACTGCGGCGGGTGATCTGGCCCACGCGGCGTGAGACGATCGTCTACACGAGCGTTGTCATAGTGGCTGTGGTTGTTTTTGGCGCGGTCATCTGGGGCGTAGACAATGTCCTGAGCCTCGGGCTCCAGGCGGTCCTGCGTCAGTAGGGTGGAGGTGTGGTTGTCCCAGGCGTCGAAAGCGCCGGGGGCCTTTGTCTTATGGAGAAGCACTGGTACGTTGTCCACACCTACTCGGGCTACGAGAACAAGGTTAAGGCCAACCTGGAGAAGCGCATTGAGACCATGGAGAAGCAGGACGAGATTTTCCGCGTCCTGGTCCCCATGGAGGACGAGGTAGAGATCAAGGACGGCAAGCGGAAGATCTCCAAGAAGAAGGTCTTTCCCGGGTACGTCCTGGTTGAGATGCTGATGAACGACGAGTCCTGGTACGTGGTGCGCAACACGCCTGGCGTGACCGGGTTCGTTGGCTCAGGCTCCAAGCCTATCCCCCTGCAGGAGGGTGAAGTGAAGGTCATCCTGCGGCAAATGGGTCTGGATGAGGCGCGGGCCAAGGTCGACTATGAGGTCGGCCAGAGCCTCAAGGTGGTTCACGGCCCCTTCACTGGTTTTGTCGGTGTGGTGGACGAGATCCTTGCCGACAAGGGTAAGCTGAAGGTGCTCGTGTCCATGTTCGGCCGGGAGACTCCGGTGGAACTGGACTTCAACCAGGTTGAGGAACTCTAATTCCTTTGGCAGCACGCCCTAGGGGCTCGCTATAGGCTGTGGTTGCAGCCTGTGGGAGGGCTGGGTGGCGTTAGTCCGCCGGCCCGAACGCACCACACGGATTCTAGGAGGAAGAGACGTGGCCAGAAAAGTCATCGCGTTGGTCAAGCTCCAGATCCCGGCCGGCAAAGCCACCCCGGCGCCGCCGGTGGGTCCGGCCCTTGGCCAGCACGGCATCAACATCATGGGCTTCTGCAAGGAGTACAACGAGCGGACCAAGGACCAGGCCGGCCTCATCATCCCTGTGGAAATCACGGTGTTTGAGGACCGCTCCTTCACCTTTGTGACCAAGACACCGCCTGCCGCGGTGCTCCTGAAGAAGGCCCTCGGCCTGGAGACCGCCTCGGGCGAGCCCAACAAGAAGAAGGTCGGCAAGCTGTCGCGCGATAAGGTGCGGGAGATTGCCGCTCTCAAGATGCCCGACCTCAACGCCGCCAGCCTCGAAGCGGCGATGCGTATGGTGGAGGGCACCGCCCGTTCGATGGGCATTGAGATTACGGACTAGCCACCACCGTGGGAGGCTCATCACCGTTACCACCACGAGGAGGACTGCACGCAATGCCGAAGCATGGCAAGAAGTACAACGAAGCCGTCAAGCTCATCGAGGGGACCAAGGTCTACGAGCCCGGTGAGGCGGTTTCGCTGGTGAAGAAGACTGCTACAGCCAAGTTTGATGAGACCATTGAAGCCGCTGTCAGGTTGAGCGTAGACCCCCGTCACGCCGACCAGCAGGTTCGCGGCGCCGTTGTCCTGCCGCACGGCACGGGCAAGACGGCCCGGGTTCTGGTCTTCGCCAAGGGCGACAAGATCAAGGAGGCCGAGGAAGCCGGTGCCGACGTTGTCGGTGCTGAGGAGGCAATCGAGAGGGTGCAGCAGGGCTTCATGGACTTCGACGTGGCCGTGGCCACGCCGGACATGATGGGCGCGGTCGGCAAGCTGGGCCGCATCCTCGGCCCCAAGGGCTTGATGCCGAACCCCAAGACCGGGACCGTCACCTTCGATGTCAAGAACGCCATCCGCGAGATTAAGGCCGGTAAGATTGAGTACCGCACCGACAAGGTGGGTATCGTCCACGCGCCCATCGGCAAGGCCTCCTTTGAGGAGGCCAAGCTGCTGGAGAACTTCCAGACCTTCATGGATGCTTTGATGAAGGCGAAGCCGAGTGGCGCCAAGGGGCAGTACGTCAAGACCGTGACCATCGCTTCGACCATGGGGCCGGGCGTCCGGGTCAATCCGCTGCGCGTTGGCGTTCAGGCCGGCAGTTAGGCGGTTGACGGCTCCGCCTTTGGTGTGATACGCTTACCAGCGTGCCAAGCTCATAGTAGCTGAATACCCTGCCACAGACAGCAGGCACCTTCGGGTCCAAGGGACTCCCGTCCACCTGCCGAGGCCGGATGTGATCGGGGCAGCCGCGCAGCGGTGCCTCCGATGTGCCCGCGTTGTTGCGACGGCCGGGCCTCCGCCTTCTGTGGTGGAGGCCCCTTTTGTTGCCCCAAACCGGGGCCAAGGGGCCGCGAGTACGGGGACGGCTGTCCGGGGAGGTGGAAACGTGGGAATTCGCCCTGAGAAGGAAGCATCCGTGGCTGAGATCAAAGAAAAGCTCAGCCGCGCCAAGTCCATTATCCTGGTGAACAACAAGGGCCTCACCGTGGCCCAGGCTACCAAGCTGCGCAGGAAGGCGCGCGAGGCCGGCGTGGAATACCGGGTGGCCAAGAACACCCTGGTCCGCATTGCTGCCCAGCAGAGCCAGGTGGCTGGCGTCGAGGATTTGTCGCCGCTCCTGGAGGGCCCGACCAGCTTTGCCTTCGGGTACGAGGATCCGGTGGCTCCGGCCAAGGTGGTCTCGGATTTCATCAAGGAAGGCAAGATCACCACTCTGGAGATCAAGGGCGGCTGGCTGGAAGGCCGGGCGCTGAGCACCGCCGACATCAAGGCTCTGGCGGATCTGCCCTCGCGGGAGGTTCTGCTCGGCCGAGTGCTGGGCGGCATGCAGGGACCGATGTACGGGTTCGCCGGCTCGTTGGCTGCGATCTTGCGCCAGTTTGCTTACGCCGTGGAGGCGTTGCGCCGGCAGCGTGAGGGCGCCGGCGCCGAGAGTTAGAAGCGACATCGCTGGACGGCTCAGCTTTACTGTGTTTAGCCCAAATTTGAGGAGGTATTCCCGTGTCTAAGGTTCAGGAGGTTCTGGATATCGTCAAGGGCCTGACGGTCCTTGAACTGGCCGAGCTGGTCAAGACCTTTGAGACTGAGTTCGGGGTTTCCGCCGCCGCTCCTGTCGCCATCGCTGCGGCTCCCGCCGGCGCTGCTCCGGCTGCTGTCGAGGAGCAGACCGAGTTCGACGTGATCCTCAAGGAAGTTGGCGCCAGCAAGGTTCAGGTCATCAAGGTCGTGCGTGAGCTGACCGGTCTCGGCCTGAAGGAAGCCAAGGACCTCGTGGATGGCGCTCCCAAGGCGGTTAAGGAGAAGGTCAACAAGGCTGACGCCGAGGCTGCCAAAGCCAAGCTGGTTGAGGTTGGCGCTACCATCGATATCAAGTAAAAAGGGGCACCCCGCAGTTCTGCTGGATGCCATGCGACGGCTCGCGGTCAGGTCCGCGGGCCGTCGCCTTTGCTCACTTCAACAACAGCCCGGGTAAGCCAGAGACGGGCAGCCGCGGGACCAAGAAGCCACAGGCCATTTCCGGGAATAAAAAAAGGATATTGGGGCACTTCTTTGATTGACACCCAATATCTGCTATGGTATGATGTTAAACCGCCGCAGTCTATATTTGAGAACCCATCTGGCCACGTAAGGTGCGGATACAAATAGCGCGGTATATCGCGATTTGTGAAGGGTATAGAACGGTAGGAGCAAGCGAAGAGAATCGGTCGAAGGACTTTCGCCACGAGTAGTTCTCCGCCAGCTTCGCTTTTCCTTCTTTTTCGTCTTTTTTGGCCTGTTTTGGCGGAACCTCTGGAAGGAGTTGAAGTGAATGGCCAAACCCCTGCGGGTTGAGAAGCGCGAGCGACTAAGCTTTTCACGGATCAACGAAGTCTTGGAGATGCCCAACCTGATCGAGCTGCAGCAGAACTCCTATGAGTGGTTTCTGCGTGAAGGACTGCAGGAGATGTTTCGCGACATCTCCCCCATCAGTGACTTCACCGGCAACCTGATTTTGGAGTTCGTGGACTACAGCCTGGGCGACCCCAAGTACTCCGTTGACGAGTGCAAGGAGCGGGACGTGACCTTCGCCGCGCCCCTGCGGGTTCGCGTGCGGCTCATCAACAAGGAGACGGGCGAGGTCAAGGAGCAGGAAGTCTTTATGGGAGACTTCCCCCTCATGACCGAGAACGGCACGTTCATCATCAACGGGGCCGAGCGCGTCATCGTCAGCCAGTTGGTTCGCAGCCCGGGCGTTTACTACAGTGAGCAGTTTGACACAACCGGCAAGCGGCTGCTCTTCGCCACGGTGATTCCCAACCGTGGCGCCTGGCTGGAGTTTGAGACGGACGCCAACGACGTACTGTCGGTGCGCGTTGACCGTACCCGCAAGTTGCCGGCGACGATCCTGCTGCGGGCATTCGGCTACTCCAGCGATGCCCAGGTTATCGATGCGGTGGGCGAGACCGACCTGTTGCGCCACACCCTGGACAAGGACGGGACGGAGTCGGAAGAGGACGCCCTGATCGAGATCTACAAGCGCCTGCGTCCGGGCGAGCCGCCTGCCGTCGACAACGCCCGTCAGCTGCTGGAGACCCTGTTCTTTGAACCGAAGCGCTATGACCTGGCTTCCGTGGGCCGCTACAAGCTCAACAAGAAGCTGGCACTGCGCCGGCGCCTGCTCGGCTGCTCATCGGTGGAGCAGGTGGTGGACCCGGAGACGGGCGAGATCCTGGCCGCGGCCGGCCAGGCCATCGACCGCCGTCTGGCGGAGCGCATCGAGTTGGCGGGCGTCCACGAACTGGTGGTCAAGACCAAGGACGGCAACGTCCTCAAAGTCGTGTCCAACCAGCAGCAGCCGGTGTCGATGAAGACCATCACTCGGGAAGATATCGTGGCTGCCGTCAACTACCTTCTCACCCTGTCCAAGGGGCTGGGGAGCTTTGACGACATCGACCACCTGGGCAACCGGCGTCTCCGCTCCGTGGGCGAGCTGCTGCAGAATCAGTTCCGCATCGGCTTGGCCCGCATGGAGCGTGTGGTCAAGGAGCGCATGACCATTCAGGACGTGGATATCATCACGCCCCAGGCGCTCATCAACATCCGCCCGGTGGTGGCAGCGGTCAAGGAGTTCTTTGGGTCCAGCCAGCTATCCCAGTTCATGGACCAGACGAACCCCCTGGCGGAACTGACCCACAAGCGCCGCTTGTCGGCGCTGGGTCCCGGCGGCTTGTCCCGGGAGCGGGCCGGGTTTGAGGTGCGCGACGTGCATCCCAGCCACTACGGCCGCATGTGCCCCATTGAGACGCCGGAAGGTCCCAACATCGGCCTGATCGGCGCCCTCTCCACCTACGCCCGCATCAACGAGTACGGCTTTATTGAAACGCCGTACCGCCGCGTCGACAAGGATAGCCGCAAGATCACCAAAGAGATCGACTATCTTACTGCTGACGAAGAGGACGAAGTGATGGTGGCCCAGGCCAACGAGCCGGTCGGCGACGACGACTGGTTCAAGGAACCGAAGGTCACGATCCGGTACAAGGATGAGATCATCCAGGTGCCGGCCGAACAGGTCGACTACATGGACGTCTCGCCGGCCCAGGTCGTTTCCATCGCCACTGCGCTGATTCCCTTCCTGGAGAATGATGACGCCGCCCGCGCTCTGATGGGTTCCAACATGCAGCGCCAAGCGGTGCCGCTGCTGCGGGCAGAGGCGCCCCTCGTGGGCACCGGAATGGAATACAAGGCAGCCTGCGATTCGGGCGCGGTGATTCTGGCCAAGCGTCCCGGCACGGCGGAGAAGGTCTCGGCCACCGAGGTGATCATCAAGACCAAGGAAGGCACCTTCGATCGCTACAAGCTGACCAAGTTCTCCCGGTCCAACCAGGGCACGTGCATCAACCAGAAGCCCATCGTACGGGCCGGCATGAAGGTGGAGAAGGGCAACCCGCTGGCGGATGGCCCCTCCACGAGCAAGGGTGAGCTGGCCCTCGGCCGCAACATCTTGATTGCGTTCCTCCCCTGGGAGGGCTACAACTACGAGGACGCCATCCTCATCAACGAGCGCCTGGTCAAGGAAGACGTTTTCACCTCCATCCACATCGAAGAGCACGAGTGCGACGCCCGTGACACCAAGCTGGGGCCGGAGGAGATCACCCGGGACATCCCCAACGTGGGGGAAGAAGTCCTCAAGGACCTGGACGACCGGGGCATCATCCGCATCGGCGCCGAGGTCCGGCCCGGTGACATCCTGGTCGGCAAGGTCACGCCCAAGGGCGAGACCGAGCTGACCGCCGAGGAGCGCCTGCTGCGAGCCATCTTCGGCGAGAAGGCGCGTGAGGTGCGTGACACCTCCCTGCGGGTACCCCACGGCGAGTCCGGCATCGTGGTGGATGTCAAGGTCTTCACCCGGGAGAACGGCGATGAGCTGGCCCCGGGCGTCAACGAGTTGGTGCGCGTGTACATCGCCCAGAAGCGCAAGATTTCCGAGGGCGATAAGATGGCCGGGCGCCACGGCAACAAGGGGGTCATCTCCCGCATCCTGCCGGAGGAGGATATGCCCTTCCTGCCGAACGGGCAGGCCATTGAAATCGTGCTGAACCCCCTGGGCGTGCCGTCACGCATGAACATCGGGCAGGTGCTGGAGACCCACCTCGGCTTGGCGGCCAAGGCGCTGGGCATCCATGTGGCCACGCCGGTATTCGACGGCGCCGAGGAGGGGGACATCCGCGGCCTGCTCAAAAAGGCCGGCCGAGCCCAGAACGGCAAGACCGTCCTCTACGACGGCCGCTCCGGCGAGCCCTTTGACAACGAGGTCACCGTGGGTTATGCCTACATGTTGAAGCTGGCCCACCTGGTTGACGACAAGATCCACGCCCGTTCCACGGGCCCTTACTCCCTGGTCACCCAGCAGCCGTTGGGCGGCAAGGCGCAGTTTGGCGGCCAGCGCTTCGGCGAAATGGAGGTGTGGGCCCTGGAGGCCTACGGCGCCGCCTACACCCTGCAGGAACTGCTCACCGTCAAGTCGGACGATGTGGTGGGGCGCGTCAAGACCTACGAGGCCATCGTCAAGGGCGAGAACGTGCCGGAGCCGGGCGTGCCCGAGTCTTTCAAGGTACTGATCAAGGAATTGCAGTCCCTGGGTCTGGACGTCAAGATCATGTCCCAGGACCTGCAGGAAATCGAGATCCGCGAAATGGACGACGATATCGCCGAAACGGCGCGTGACCTTGACTTGAACATCGAAGGCGAGGAGGAACGTCTGCCGCCTTCCCCACCGAGCAGCGGCACCTACGAGGAGCCGGAGTCGGAAGAGGATGACGAGGACGCCTTGGCGGAGGCCTTGGAGGCCGAGGAGCTGGGCATGGAGGCGGCGGAAGAGATGCCGGCCGAAGGTCTCAGCGTTCTGGCCGAAGACGTGACGAGCCAGGCGGCGGGCGCAACAGCCGCCAAGGGGGGGCGCCGCAAAGCGGCAGCCGCCGTGGCGGAGCCGGATCTGGGAGAGGATCGGAACGAGGCGGCCACCCGCGAGGAGAACCCTTCACCTCCCAAGACCCAGAGCAAGAAGA
>JAMDAP010000180.1 GCA_023484675.1 Bacillota bacterium | reverse complement strand
GGGAGCTGATACTGCCCCTGGCGGTATAACTCCGCCAAGGGGCTGCCAGAGATAACCAGACAGGGATAGAGCCGGACCATGTCCGGGCCAAGCTCTGCCGCCTGGCGACCGCTGGCCAGGGCCGTGACCGTGCTGTCTCCGGGCAGGCCGAGCATGAGCTGAAGCCCCACCCGGATGCCCGCATCTTTCAGGAAGGCAACCGCCGTCCGCACCTGGGCAGCGGTGTGCCCCCGGCCGCTGGCGACAAGCACCCGGTCATCCAGCGACTGGGCGCCCAGCTCCACGACCCGCACCCCATTCTCCCGCAAAAAACCGGCAATCTCCGGGGTTACATAATCCGGTCGGGTGGAGAGCCGCAGCTCCTGTACCTGGCCCGAGGCCAAGAAAGGCTGCGCCGCGCCAAGCAATTCCCGCTGCCGCTCCATGGCCAGGCCGGTGAAGCTGCCCCCGTAAAAGGCCACCTGCACCGAAGCATCCGGATGGCGGCGGGGCCAAGCCAACTGGGTACGAATGGTCTCCTCTACCTCGCGGGTGCCGACCATGCCCTCGGCGACGCCGGTGATACTGCGTTGATTGCAGAACAGGCATTGATGGGGACAGCCCTGATGGGCTATGAAGATGGGGATAACAAAGGGCGAGGGCATTGGCTTAGACGAGATTCTTGAGGGCCATGGCAGCGGCCTCCTGCTCGGCTTCCTTCTTGCTGCGGGCGCTGCCCCGGCCGAGGATTTCCTCGCGGAAACGGACCGAGACATGAAAGGTCTTATTATGATCCGGCCCTTCGTCCCCCTCCAGCACATACCGGGGCCCCTCGTTGAACCGCTCCTGGAGAAGCTCCTGGAGCGAACTCTTGGCGTCGGCCAGGAACATGGTCTGCTGGCGGTCGTCAAACCAGGGAGTAAAATGGCGTTCGACAAATTCGGCAGCCGCTCCGTAGCCGCCATCGAGAAAAATCGCTCCAGCCACGGCCTCGAAGGCACAGGAGAGGATGGAGGCCTTTTCCCTGCCGAGATTGGTCTCCTCGCCCTTGCCCAGCAACAGATACCGGCCCAGATCGAGATCCTTTGCCATCCGGGCCAGATGCCGCTCGTTGACCAGGGCCGCCCGCAGCCTGGTGAGGTCGCCCTCTTGCATCTCCGGGAAATGGAGAAAAAGCGCATGGCCGACGGTTCGTGGGTGATGTAGAAATGGAGGCAGGCCAGGCAGTTTGGCCGCTCTGTAGTTGGGGAAGGCACCGGTTGCACCTTAAGAAACACACGGGGGGTGGGGTTGGCGCGCCTCCGCTTCAAGGCCGCGCAGGAGAACGAAGCGGCCCAGCACCGTTACCTGGCAGGGAAAGCTGCCCACGAAAAGGGGGTTGTCGCACAGCCCGCCGGAGAGGTAGAGCCTGGCAGGCGAACCGGCAAAGCGGTAGGCGTTGATGGCAATCCCCTTGACAAAGCGGGCCACCGCCTCGGCCACCGGTACCCCGGAGATCACCGCGTCAAAGATGTCGCTCATCCCCAAGACCCCGCAGGTCACGGAAAAGGTCTGCTCCGGCACTCGCAGGTGGGCATAGTCCAGCTCGTAATACCGCTCCAGCAGCTCGATGGTGAAGCCCATGGACGCCCCGCATTCCGCGTTCCAGCCCATGTCCGCCAGCTTGCCGTTTGCGTACTTGATGAACTTGATGTCCCGGCTGCCGCAATCGAGCAGCACATATTCCTCTTCCCGGATCATGGCCTCGCCGCCCCTGGCCAGGGCAATGAGTTCGTTGACATAGCGGTCGGCAAAGCGTTTGCCGTTGTGGCCGGTGGCGAGATCCACCCGCGTTTTCCTGGGCAGCTCCTTGGTGGCAATGATGGTCGGCCCGGCCCCGGGGGCGTCGAGATCAAGAAATTTGCAGTAGGAGGTGCCGAAGTCGCCCAGGATCATGGCCTGACCCCGGAAAGCTCGAGAAAGGCCTGGACCTTGGCCCTGGCGCTGTTGGTGGTGTGCACATCCACGTCCAGGTACAGGGCATGGGGATGCCTTTTTGCCAGATACCGGGCCAGCGCGGTTTTCGCGCAAAAGGACTGGGCAAAGAAAACCGTGGGCACCCCGGGGTTGAATGCGGCCTCCAAGGCGTGATCAGCCGGGGTCTTGTTTTCCATGCAGCGGGTCCAGCCGTAGATGTGGGTGGTTTCCGGGAACAGCTCGAGGATGGAAAAATCCCTGGGCGGCACTCCCCAGAAACCGGCGGTGGGCGCACAGGGCGGCGGCGGATTGCGGCAGGGTGCCGCGGATTTGACCCCGGCGGTGATGGCCTGCATCCTGGCCAAGAGGGGCAACCGGGCCTGGCAGAGTGGGGCGCCATAGGCCATGGTGTCGGTATTTCTGGTGCAGATCACCGGGATGGGCAGGGCATCGGCCAGGATCGTGGCGGTGTGCAGGGCGCAATCGCACTTGCCGGGACCGGTATCAACATAGATGGCGTCAAGCTCAAGGTGCAGGGCGTTGACCACGGCGGTGCGGAGAATGGCGCAGTAG
>JAMDAP010000003.1 GCA_023484675.1 Bacillota bacterium | reverse complement strand
GGGCAGGTTCTGGAGCTGGCGGGGGCCCTGCTGGCCCTTGGCGGCGGGCGCTTCGCCGCAGCCGTGCTCGCGCCCCTCGCAGCCCGCCCCAGGGACACCCGGGTGGCCACCGCCGACCTCCTTGCCAGGCACGGAGAAATCGCCGAGGCGGAACGGCACGTGCAGGCAATCATGCGGAATTCCGGCGAGGATGCCGCGCTCTGCCGGCGGCTCTCCTGGTGGTCCAGCCGCCGGGGTGACTGGGCCGGTGCCACTCGCTGGCTGCGAGCCGCCCTGGACGTCGCCCCCGCCGATCTGACCAACTACCTCGCCATGGCCCAGCTCTGGCAGCGCCGGGCAGCTCTGACGCTGAAGAACCTGAGCCGGGCTGATGGCGAACGGGCGGATCCCGTTGCGCGGGTCCTGGAGAACCTGGCCCCCAATTTCTCAGGTAGCTTGGACGTGGTGCATCATGAGTGAGCCTTTGCGTGTCGGCGTCATCGGTGTGGGACGGATTGGCGCCCATCACACGCGCATCGCCGGCAACACCCCCACCGTTCGCCTGGTTGGAGTCGCAGAACGCGACGCTTCCCGCCGGCGGTGGGTGGAGGATCGCCTGCACGTGCCCGCGGTGACCGATTACCAGGAGCTCCTGCCCCAAGTGGATGCGGTTGTGGTGGCCGTGCCCGCCACCCAGCACGCCGCGGTGACCTGCGCCTGCCTGGAGTCCGGCAAGCACTGCCTCGTGGAAAAGCCCTTCGGGGTCAGTATGGAAGACGGGCTGCACATGGTAGAAACCGCGGCGCGATCGGGAGTGGTACTGCAGGTGGGGTACGTGGAACAGTTCAACCCCGCCGTGATCGCCCTGCTGCAGGCGGTGTCGGGACAACCGGTGCGGGTCATCGAAACGCAGCGCCTGAGCCCCTACGAAGACCGGGAGTGGGACATCGACGTGGTCCTGGACCTGATGGTCCACGACCTGAGTTTGCTCCTCGGCCTGACGCAGGCCGCCGTCGTGGACGTCCAGGCCGTGGGGAAATCGTACCAGTCGCGGCACGTGGACTATGCGGCCGCCCAGTTGCGCTTTGCCGACGGCACCCTCGCCCGGTGCAGCGCCAGCCGGGTAACGCCGCAGAGGGTGCGCGAAGTTACCGTCACCACGCTTGATTCCTTCGTCAGGCTGGACGGCATCGAACGCAAAATCAGCGCTTCCCGTCACACCATCGCCACCCGGGAAGACGTCGCCTATAAGCAGCGAACGTTGCTGGAAACGCTATGGATCCCCTATGTTGAGCCTCTGCAGGTGCAGTTTGACGACTTCGTCACCTGCGTCCGGGAGGGCAGGATACCCAAGGTGGACGGGCGCCACGGCCTGAAGGTCCTGCAACTGGCCCGGCGCATTCAGCAGGAGATCGCGGCGATCTCCTGATAGGAGACAGCTGTCTTAGAGTCTGAAAGAGACCTCCTCAGCAGCCGCTGCTCGGTTTATCGAACGCTTCCGTCAAGGTCCATGCCGCTGCTGTGCGCTGGCTGCAAGGCCGCCTTGGGTTCCAGCAACGTCTTCAGGTGGCTGACGGCCATGGCCGCCTCGCTGAAGGCGATGGCGATGAGCTTGACCTTGCCCGGGTAGGAGGCGATGTCACCCACCGCGTAGACGCGCCGGCGGGACGTCTGGCCCATGTGGTCGGTGCGAATGGCGTTGCGGTCCATCTCCAGACCCCACTGGGCGATGGGCCCGAGTTGAGCCTGAAAGCCGAGGAAGCCGAGCAGCCGGTCGCAGGGCACGACCTCAACTTCACCGGTCACCTTATTCTGGATGTGAACCCGCTCCAAGAGGTCATCGCCTTCCGCCCCCACCACCTCCGACGAGAGCTTCAGATGCACGGGGCTGGATTTCAAGGCCCGCACGCTTTCCTCGTGGGCACGGAACTCGTCCCGCCGGTGCACGAGCACCACCTCCGAGGCCACGCCGACCGCCATCAAGGCCCAGTCCACCGCCGTGTCCCCGCCGCCGGCCATGACGACCCGCTTGTCCCGCAGGTTCTCCAGGCGCCCAACGGCGTAGGCCAGACCGCGGCCCTCCCACTTCTCCAGGCCAAGGGCCGGCAGGCGCTTGGGACGAAACGACCCCAGTCCGGCAGCGATGATGACACCGCGAGCCCGCAGCTCCTCACCGTCGCTCAGCCGCAGGCTGAAGCCATCGCCCTTGTCGGCCACGTCCAGAACCTGGGTGCCGACACGCATGTCGGCGTGAAACCGACCCGCTTGCTCCACCAACTGGTCCACCAGCACGCTGGACCGCACCTTGGGAAGGCCGCCGACGTCGTAGATCCACTTTTCCGGGTAGAGTGCCGCCAACTGCCCGCCCAACTGAGGGGCGGCGTCGACGAGGCATGCCCGCAGGCTCCTCAAGCCGGAGTAAAAAGTGGCAAAGAGACCGGCCGGGCCGCCCCCGACAACGACTACGTCGTAGTCGCGGCTGACCTCTGGCTGGGCATGAGCGTTGCGCCTGGATTCGTCCATAGTGACCCT
>JAMDAP010000015.1 GCA_023484675.1 Bacillota bacterium | reverse complement strand
CGCTAACGAGAAGGGCATTAGGGCCTATAAGAAGGCGGGGTTTGTCGAGGAGGGCCGCCTGCGCGCCGATCGCTACCTCCGCGGCGCCTACGGCGATACCCTGGTGATGGGCGTCCTGCGCTCCGAATGGGAGGCAGGGCGAGGCGGGACCGCCGGCCTGGGCGGGGCGGCCGATGGGGAGGCGGGCGGCCGTGTTTCGTAGCGCCAAGACCTTCGCCGACCTGGTGAAGTGGGAGCACACCATCTTCGCCTTGCCCTTCGCCTACGCCGGGGCGTTTTTGGCTGCCGGCGGGCTGCCCCGCTGGTCCACCCTGGGCTGGATTACCCTGGCCATGTTCGGCGGGCGCACCTCGGCCATGGCCTTCAACCGCCTCATCGACCGCTTCGTCGACGCCAGAAACCCTCGCACCGCGGGCCGCCATCTGCCCCGGGGCGTGATCAGCCCTTTCATTGTGGGCCTCTACGGCATCCTGGCCACCGGGCTGTTGATTCTTGCTGCCGCCATGCTGAACCCCCTGGCCGTGGCCTTCCTGCCCATCGTGGTGCCGGTGTTGGTCCTCTACTCCTACATGAAGCGCTGGACCTGGCTCTGCCACTTCTGGCTCGGCCTTTCCTACTTCTTCGTCCCCTTCGGCGGCTGGGTGGCGGTGACTGGGACCCTGTCCTGGCCCCCCGTGATTCTCGGCATCGCCGCCGGCCTCTGGGTCGCCGGCTTTGACCTCATTTACGCCTGCCAGGACTACGAGTTCGACGTGCGCGAGGGCGTGCGCTCGGTCCCGGCCCATTTCGGCATCGCCGCTGCCCTGACCCTGGCCCGCTGGGTGCACCTGGTCACGACTATTCTTCTGGCCGTTGTCGGCTTGATGCTGGGCCTCGGCTGGGTCTACTGGGTCGGCCTGACCGTCGTGGCGGCCCTGCTGGTCTACGAGCACGCCCTGGTCTCGCCGACCGACCTGTCGCGCCTCAATGCCGCTTTCTTCAACGTCAACGGCTACATTAGCATGTTGTACTTTCTGGTCGTCCTGCTGGCCGGTATCCTGGCCGGCTGCGCCAGGCCGGCCGCCCCGACCCCCGGCGCCCAGGCCCCCGCTCCTGCACCGGCGGTCCAGAACGAGCCCGTCAAGATCAAGCTGGGCCTGCTGCCCATCATCGACTCGCTCCCCTTCTTCGTGGCCCAGGACAAGGGCTACTTCAAGGAGGCCGGCCTGGACGTGGAGCTGGTGCCCACCGCCTCGGCAGCTGAACGCGACCAGGCCTTCATTGCCGGGGCCATCGACGGCGGCGTCTCCGACAGCGTCGGCGCCGCCATGCTGATCAACGGCGGCGGGGACGCCAAGGTGGTCTCCCTGTCCCTCGGCGCCACGCCGGAGGAGGGCCGCTTCGCCCTGCTGGTGTCGCCCAAGTCCAAGATCACCAAGCCGGAGCAGCTCACGGGCGTGCCCATCGGCATCTCCAGCAACTCCGTGATCGAGTACGTGACCGAGCAGATGCTGCTGGCTGACGGCCTCAAGCCGGAGGACATCAAGTACAGCGAAGTGGCCAAGATCCCCGTCCGCATGCAGATGTTGGCCGGCGGCCAGTTGGAGGCCGCGACCCTGCCCGACCCGCTAGCGTCTCTGGCCGAGAATCAGGGGGCCAAGGTGCTGCTCGACGACACCACCGGCCCGAACCTCACCCAGAGCGTCATTATCATTCGCGGCAAGTTGGTCCGGGAGAACTCTGAAGCCGTGAAGAAGCTGCTCGCCGCCTACGCCAAGGCGGTGGCGGACATCAACCAGGACCCGGTGTCCTTCCGCCCCTTCATGGTGGAGAAGAAGCTGCTGCCCGAGCCCCTCAAGGATAGCTACAAGATGTCCACCTACCCGTTGCCCCAGCTGCCCCAGGAATCGGACTTCACCCGTGTCCTGGACTGGCTGAAGGCCAAGAAGCTGATCAAGCCCGAGCTCACCTACGACCAGATGGTGGCCACGGGATTCACCCAGAAGTAGGAGGTTGGGCGGCCTGTCCACGATGGAGCGGTCTATGGTCGACGTCGACAACCTGGGCCTGACCTACTACGGTCAGACCGGTCCGGTAGCGGCCTTGGCGGGGGTCAGCTTGACGCTGGCCCCCGGCCAGAGTTGCGCCGTTATTGGGCCATCGGGCTGCGGCAAGAGCACCCTGCTGTACGTGCTGGCCGGCCTGCTCGCCCCCGGGGAGGGCCGTGTGGCCATCGCCGGTGAGGGCGTGCGGCCGCGCCGCCCCGGCACCGCCCTGGTGCTCCAGGACTTCGGTCTTCTGCCCTGGAAAACGGTCTGGCAAAACGCCGCCCTGGGGCTGGCGGTTCGCCGCCTGCCGCGGGCTGAACAGGCCGGCCGGGTCCGGGAGGCCCTGACCCGGGTGGGGCTCTGGGAAGCGCGCCACCGCTTTCCTGCCCAGCTGTCCGGCGGGCAGCGCCAGCGCGTGGCCATCGCCCGGTCCCTCTGCCTGCAGCCGGACCTGCTGCTGATGGACGAGCCCTTCTCCGCCCAT
>JAMDAP010000109.1 GCA_023484675.1 Bacillota bacterium | reverse complement strand
GTGGGGACCTCGGCGTCCCCGGTGAGGGCCGAGCCGCGGATGGCGCGTCCCAGGTCGACAAAAAGGTGCCGCTCAGGGGGAATGGAAAAGTGGGTGGCGACACTCCTGGCCTTCTCCAGCTCGACGCGGTGGCGCTGGCCGTAAGCGCAGGTGAGGGGGTAGCACTGGTAGTCGCGCTGGGCCAGGGTGAGACAGGTGGTGGAATCCAGGCCGCCCGAAAGGAGAACGATGGCCTTTTCGGTTGAATCGGGCAAGGCTTGCGAGGCTTGCAAGGCTCAATCCTCCTCAGATCGGCTCTCCGCTCCGGCATCTGCCGGCTCGGACGCGGTCCCAATAACGAACGGGTTGAAATTGGTATGCCGGTCGTAGTAGTCCTCGTTCTCCGCTCGCTTGAGAAAGCCCACCACCGTGTAAGTGACCGGAGTGAGAAGGACCTCCAGCGCCACCTTGGCGGCGTAGTTGGAGAGGATGACCCGCCCCAGGAGGGGAGGCGGGAGGGACCCGGCGAAGGCCGCCAGGACGAAGATCACGGTATCCAGGCCCTCACCCACCACGGTGGAGCCGATGGTGCGGGTCCAGAGCCACCGCCCGGTAGTCCAGAGCTTCATCTTGGCCAGGACGTACGAGTTCATGAACTCGCCTACAAAATACGCCAGCAGGCTCCCGGCCACGATGCGGGGGGTGATGCCCAGGATCAGATCCCAGGCGCCCTGCCCTCCCTGCTCGGCCCAAAAGGGATCGGAGGGCAATGCCCCCACGGCCAGGAAGGCAAGGCTCATCAGCACCGCGGCGGCGAATCCGGTCCAGATGACTACCCGGGAGCGGGCGTAGCCGTAAACCTCCGTCAGGATGTCGCCGAAGATGTAGCTGAGCGGAAAGATGATCACGCCGCCGGTCATGCTCAGGGCGCCGAGGCGGATAATCTTGGCCGCTGCCACCTCGCTGGTCAGGAGGATGGCGACGAAAAAGGCCATGATCAGGTGGAAGTAGCGGTACTGGCGCAAAAGGCAAGCTCCTTCGGTCCGCATCTCAGTCGGGTCTGTCGTTCAGTGAGGCCAGGTCTATGGGGCCAGGCCAGTTCTCCAGGCTGGCCGCCAGGACATATAGATAGCTTACACGTTTGCGGCGTGTTTCCTTCCTCCTGGCACCCAGGTCTTTGGCTGGACAGCGGGTGATTGATCACTATCAGGAAGCACTAAAGAGACTCGCCAAGATGCCGACCGCATCTGGCGGTCGGCATTCGTGATTCGACAATTGGAGGCGGCTCATGCCGCCACCCTTCGCTAACTCTTGAAGAGCGGTAGTTCAGCCAGGAAGATGATGTCCGACCGCTGAGCGGCATCGCCCTCGGCCAGGATGGCGGCGCGGGCCATCACGTGACCGCTGGCCTTCTCTACCAGGCGCTCCACCGCCGCGACGGACTCCCCGGTGGAGATCACGTCGTCGATGACGGCAACCCTTTTACCGGCAAGCTGGCTGCGATCTCATCCCGGCGCAGGTTGGCCACCAGGGTGGAAACGGCCACCGCGGCGATAATGGTATAGACCAGGTTCTTGGTGGTCAGGTAGACCACCCGGCTCCCACGGCACCGATGGCAAAGCCGATGGCGGTGGGAATGGAGGCGAATCCAAAGGAGAGGGCCAGGAGTCCCTGGGGCAGCCCGTTGACGATGACGCCCAGGGCAGCAAGGATGTCCTGCAGGTTCACCGGGTTGATTCCTCCGTTCGGCTGGATTTTTGGCCGGAAAAACAAATGCCCGGACGGGAAGGCCGTTACGTCACACGGCAAAACCTTCCCGCCCGGGCTTTTATCCCTCTTGGTGTAGCGGCCAGAGCCGCCTGCCCCGCTCGGTCCTGCCCCCTCCATCAGAGGGCGGAACCCTAGGTGCACTTTTGCTCGTAGTCAGGTAATTTGCGTATTCAGTTAACAACCTCCAGCCATATAGTAGCCAAAGTCACGAGAGGTTGTCAACCGCCGACAACCCGAACGGTCAGGAGAATCTGCTCGCCCCCCGAGAGAGGGGTTGCCATGCCGCCCAGGGAGAGGGCGTTCCGCCCGTTCACCAGGAGGGCGACCTCCTCCCGCCGCATCAGTTCTTCCGACGCGTAGCGTGCCAGTTGGGGGTATGCCTTCCCCAGGGTAGCCAGGAAGCCGCCTACCGTGGCCTCTTCCAGGTCGAGCTCCAGCTCCCCCCGCGGTGGATTGGGGACCGGGATGCCCACCGTGTGCAGGCTGAACCGCATCTTCAGGATGCCCTCTTGTGGGGGAAGGGGACGACGCTCAAGTGCAAGGTGTCGCCCTCCTTCACCAGAGTGCTGAGCCCCTGCAGGTACTTGATGTTGTGGCCGTTGACCAGTACCCCGAAGGTTGGCAGGGTGCTTCCGTCAGCGTTGATCACCTTGCCGATGCCATAGCTGAGCACACCGACAACCGCGACAAAGATGGCCATTGCTGTGAGAAAGACGATGATGCCCGAGACGCGCACATCGCTCGGCTCGTAGCCGAGCGAGGCG
>JAMDAP010000144.1 GCA_023484675.1 Bacillota bacterium | reverse complement strand
GCCGGACGAGTGAGACCTATAGTGACGTAAGTGTCACGGCGAACTGGCTCATCTACTATGACGTAACCGTAACCTACACGGACACATGGGCCGTTACCCTCACTTACTACCACAACTCCCTTGGGTACTCGTACCTTTACGACGAATCGGCGCCGCGTCACGCTGGACGGACGAGTTCCACGACGCGCCATGAGATTGGGCGGGAGCCTATCGCCGGTAACCCGAACGATCCGCCGGGAGGCAACCCTGGTGGTAACCCGGGTGGAGACCCGGGAACGCCCGGGGATAATCCGGGGACTCCGGGCGGCAACCCAGGGGAGCCCGGTGATGGTGGAGGTCATCATGAGCCGTCGCCGGCGGAAAAAAGAGAACAGAGCCGCGCCGCAGTAATCGTTTGGGGCACCATTCCGGTAGACTCCAGCAGTAGGTCTTCGCAATACAACAGCTACCACCCAGATCCCGTGCTGATGCAAGAGCAAGCGGAGCGCATGGAGCAGGCGCCCACATGGAAGAAGGTGCTGATTTACGGAGCAGCAGGTGCTACCGCAGCCTTCATTCTGGTCCCAATCGCCTACGGGCTGGCTCCTGAATTCGCAGCACTTGCATCCACGGCTAGTAAAGCAGCAACCGAGTTCGGCGACGACGCGAGCAACGGCCTCTCTAAGCCAATGGTCTCAGATTCGAAGCTGCAGTCTCTGATGAACGAACTCTATCGGGCAGGCGCTAAGGTCGGAAGCGGGAGCACCGCAGATGCCATCCGTTATGAGATGAAAACTGGTGACCTCCTAAGCCCCAGCGGGCACCTCCAAAAAGGAGTGGACTACGCCAGAGCCCTTGAGAACTGGCTTCAGGCGAATCCTAATGCCTCTTCGCCAGACCGTGCCGCTGCGCAGGCCGTTCTGGAAGACCTCAAGAATGCCCTCCAAGGCAGGTAGGTGAAACGCTTTGATTTATGAAAACGTGGTGTCACTGCTACTCCTCAAGGTACCGGAATTCCGGGCAGCCTACGAAGAACTCACATCATGGGCTGGAAAGGATGTGGGGCAGCATGTTGTGTTCGGCGCCCTATTCGAATTCACGGTAGGACAAGGCCGAATCGTTACAAGCCACGACGATACGGGTGCTGAGGCCGAAGGAGTCGTTTCGAAAGTGCTCAGGTTCATTGAAGAAGCGGCCGCATCCAATGATGAGCATGTGCGAAACCTTATACAGGTCTCCTTCATGGAACACCTCCAACCTACCGTCTCCGTGCATGAGTACATCCGGGAACGCCTTGGGCCTCAGTCGTCGAAACTGCTCAAGGCCGCGGAATCATGGTAAATCGACTACCACCGACTGACGCGATGCGGGACCCGGAATGCTCTACTACCGTGTGCGTGACAAGACTCGCGACAATCCAGACGTGAGCCCTCCCGGCGGAGGGCTCACAAACGGGTCGTTTACGAGGGTTACGATGGCCGAGGAATGAGCAGCCCCGATCGGCGTGAGGCCGGTCGGGGCTTGGCATGAAGCTGTCAAGCACCGTGTGAGCGGAAAAGCCTAGGCAAACTTGGGGTTCCGGCACGCAGGATGGCACCACCCAG
This sequence comes from Bacillota bacterium, assembly GCA_023484675.1. Next base: position 942 of record JAMDAP010000144.1, on the reverse strand, counting down.
CCAGGGGGCAACACGACACCCGGCCAGAGTGGCGGCAAGGGGAACAGCAGCAAGAAGGTCTCGGTCCTTGAGGACTGGGCCACGGCCCTGACCATGGGACCGAGTGAGCTGTCCATGCGCCTGGCCATCCGGATTGCCACCCTGCTGGCTGCCGGTGGCGGCAACAGCAAGACCACGCCGCCTGGCCAGGACAAACCTGGCGGCGGCAACGGGAATGGCAACGCCGGTGGGAACGGCAAGAGCGACTCCGCCCATGGCAAGGACCCCAAGCAGGACAGCCCGCAAAATGCTCTCGCTCAGGATCCCGGTTACCGCACCTACCTGGAGATCCCTAACTAGATTCCGCTGAAAAACTCGCCTCAATAAAGGCGGTGAGCAGCTAAATGGAAAGGGACTCCAGCCGACCAAGGCGAAGTTGTGAAGTACCAACAACAACAACCAGCCGCGGCGGGGGAGTCCCTATTCTGGCAATTCGCCACCTCACGGCTGGTTCCTGCGGGAGGTGTGCAGTATGCTGCGACTGAGGAATGAGCAGTTGACCATCTGGGATGAAGCTCTGCCGGCAGAACTCCGTGTATTGCCAGAGGAACTGGCGAAGGTGGACAGCTGGCTGCAGGATGAGCGTTTCTTCCAGCCATATCAGGAGAAATTCGACCGGCGCCTGGGGCGGCCCTCGGTACCGGTGGACACCTTTCACCGCCTGATGTACCTGCGTTTTCGCCACCGGCTCAGCTATGAGACGCTGGTGCGGGAGGTTCGGGACAGCATTGCCTGGCGGCGGTTCTGCCGGATCCCGCTGGATGGGCGTGTGCCGGACTCGACCACCTTGGTGAAGCTGGTTCACAAGTATGGCCCTGAAGTGCTGGATTGCCTGAACGAGGAACTGGTCTTGAAGGCCAAGGAGAAGAAGGTGATCCGGGGCCGGAAGCTCCGCGTGGATAC
>JAMDAP010000020.1 GCA_023484675.1 Bacillota bacterium | reverse complement strand
TGTTCAGCCAGCGCTTGGCGTACTCCTTGCGGCCCTCCTCAATGCGGCCGGCCAGGAAGACGAACTGATTGTTGACCGGCCCGAGGTCCGGATGCTCCGGGTCGATGAGGGCGTCCAGGTGGGAGGAGTGCGTGGCCTTGAAGGCATCCGGGGTCATTTCCCCCTTGGCCACCTTGGCGCTGTCCTCCGCCAGGGACTTGATGGTCGCGCCGTCGCGCACGCGCCACAGGTCCTTGAGGCCCGGCGCCTTGCGGTTCTCTTCACCCGGCACGTCGGCAAAGAGAACGCCGCCCTCGACGATTTCGCCGATGGCCTGGTCGAAGGGAATGGTGCGCCATTTGCCGGAGCCGCGCGGGCCGGAACGCTTCAGGACCTTGCGGAGCCGGTAGGGATCGTAGAGCGTCTGGATGCCCGCCTGGCCCTTGGGGCAGAGCTTCGCATCCACACGGGCCGCCGCCTGGAGGTCAGATGCGTAGTCCAGGTGGGGCAGCGCGTTCTGGGGGCTGTAGGCGTTGCCGTCGATCTTGACCAGGGTGCCGCCCAGCACCTTGCCCTTGATGGGGCAGGCGTTGTGGCACTGCAGGCAGACGGAGTAGACCACGCTTTCGGCGTGGGCCAGAGCGTAATCCTCACCGGACCCCAGCTGCCCTGCCTCCGCCTTTCGCATCAACGATGCGGCCAGGGGGAGCTGGGAGGCGAGAACGGCGGACCCGCCCAGAAAGGCCGCGTTGGTCAACAGTTCGCGGCGGGAGAGTTCCTTCTCGGACTTGGACATGTTAGGCCTCCTTTCTGGCTGCGCTGACGCTGGGTGCCATGTCCCGTGAGGCAGTGCCCCCGCCCCGGCCGATTTCGAAGACCGCAATGGCCAGGGCCACCGCAAAGAGGGCGGTCAGCCACTCCATGGATGTGGGAGCGTAGTTGTACGTGAGACCGGGTTCGATGTAGGCGCGGTCAAGGCCCGGAAGCACCGGAATAGCCAGGCCGGGGATCACGATGTTGAGGCGCACCGTCAGGTAGGTGGCGAGCACCAGCAGGCCGGACAGGGTGGAGTAGGTCCGGTTCTGCGGCGCCAGTGCCAGCAGGGCGAGCGGCACCAGGGTGCCGAGCAGCAGGTGGAGTCCCCAGAAGGCCCAGGCGTAGGGCCCGAAGAGCACAAGGCGCGCCGCTTCCCGGGCGGCCAGTTCACCTCCGTAGAGGCCGATGCTGAACTCCGCCCACTCCATGATCAGGTCCAGGACGAGCAGCCCCAACACCAGGTTGGCCAGAGCCGTCAGGGAGGAACCCTCCCGGGATTTCTGGAGCGAGGCGACGAACAGGAGCAGGGCCGCGCCGGCCAGCATGCCGCCCACCAGGAAGAGGAGGGGTAGCAGGCTGGAGTGCCAGAAGGGCCGCGACCCCACGACGGCGTATAGGGCGCCGCCGCCGCCGCCCATGATGACGGCCACCAGGGCGCCCAGGCGGGTCAGGTTCTTATCGGAGCGGTCGTTCTGGCGGGCTATGGCCCGCAGTTGGAAGGCGATGACGACCACGAAGATGGTGTAGACCCAGACCATCAAAGCCATGACCGACGTAAAGTTGGGGCGGGTGTAAACCTCCCAGAAGCGGAACATCTGCCCGAGGTCCAGGCCAATGGCGGTAAGGCCGCCGGCCAGGGTCCCGAGAGCACCCCAAAGGGCGGTGCGTCGCAGGGGCTCCAGGCTCTGAATACCGAAGAGCACAGGCAGCGTGCTGATCAGGTAAAGCCCCGCCGACATGCTGCTGAGGAAGCTGTACAGGGCCACTGACAGACCCCAGGGAACGGCGCTGCCGTACCCGGCCAGGGCATGGCCCGTGGTAAAGCGCAGGTACAGGCCGTAGAGACCGGCGAGCATGGCCACTCCCCAAACGGCAAGCCAGAGGGTGCGATTGCGCGTCACGCAGACCACCTCCTAAACCAGGTAGTAGACCTTGGGCTTGGTACCCAACTCTTCCTTGAGAACCGTCGTGCGGCCGGAGCCGATCAGTTCGTGGACCAGGCTGTCTGAGTCGTTGGCGTCGCCGAAGTAGGTGGCGCCGCCGGTGCAGGTGGTGACGCAGGCAGGAAGCATGCCGGCGTCCAAACGGTGCAGGCAGAACTGGCACTTGCGCGCGTTGCCCACCGGCGAGTCGCCCTCCGTGCGAACGCGTTCCCTGCCATACTCAAACATGGCCGCTTCCTCGTATGGCTGGCGACCGGGCGTGCCATCGCTGTAGAAGGTCCCGTTGTCAAAGCTACGGGCGCCGTACGGGCAGGCGGTGATGCAGGAGCGGCAGCCGATGCAGGCGTCATAGTCGATGGCCACGATGCCGTCCGGCCGCTTGTAGGTGGCGCTGACCGGACACACGTCCACGCAGGGCGGTTCATCACAGTGCATGCAGGGACGAGGCGTAAAGCGGCGCCGGACGTCGGGGTACTCTCCGATCTCTTCGTCCAGCATGGGGCGGTAGACGACTCCGGGCGGCAGGCCGTTCTCCGCCTTGCAGGCAATGGTGCAGGAGATCGGAAG
>JAMDAP010000161.1 GCA_023484675.1 Bacillota bacterium | reverse complement strand
GTGGGTCCGGCCCGGGTCGAGGAGGCGCTGCGCAAGGCCCTGGCCATGGGCGCCGACGAAGCCGTTCTGATTGCCCCCGCGGCCGAGGCCGACGAGTTCACCCTGGCCAAGGTCCTGGCCGCGGCCTGCAAGACCCGGCCCTTCGACCTGATCCTGGGCGGCAACCTCTCCGTGGACAACGGCGCCGGCCAGGTGGCCATTCGCGTCGCCCACGAGTTGGGCATCCCCTATGTCGGCGCGGCGACCAAGGTGGAGGCGAGCGGCAACAGCCTGCGCCTGGAGCGTGACGCCGAGGGCGATCTGGAGGTCATCACCACCTCCCTGCCGCTGCTGATCACGGCCCAGCAGGGCCTGGCCGAGCCGCGGCTGCCGTCCCTTCCCGGCATCATGAAGGCCAAGAAGAAGCCCATCACCCGCCAGACCCCGGCCGACCTGGGCGTCAACGCACCGCCTCGCACCGATGTGGTGGACCTGCAGGTTGCCGATTCCAGCCGGCAGACCAAGATGATCGCCGGCACCGCCGCTGAGCAGGCGCTGCAGGTCGTGCGCCTGCTGCGGGAAGAGGCCAAGGTGATCTAAGGCCCGCGGGTGCCGCGCAGTTCAGCGGCCTGAGTCATTTCACGGAGGGAAGAGACATGAGCCGTACGGTATTGGTTGTCGCCGAAATTCGCAATGGGGTCCTGCGCCCGGTTTCCCTGGAAGCCATCGGGGCTGCCGCCCAGATCGCCCAGGGTGAGCCCGGCGCCGCCGCCATCGCCGCCATCGCCGCCGTCGTCATCGGCCCCGCCCCGGACGAGGCCGCCCAGCAACTCATCGCCGCCGGCGCCCAGCAGGTTTACCTGGTCACCGGCGAGTCTCTGGCCGAGTATAACCCCGAGGCCTACCTGGCAGCACTGGATAAGGTCTGCGCCGAGGTACACCCCGGCGCCGTGCTGTTCGGCCACACGGCCGCGGGCCGCGACCTGGCTCCGGCCCTGGCGGCCAGGCTGGAGGCCGGCATGGTCTCCGACGTCACCGCCCTGACGGTGGAAGGCGACCGGGTGCTGTTCACCCGTCCCATCTACGCCGGCAAGGCCATCACCAGGCGGGTCTTCCGCGAGGGCGCCATCATCGCCACCATCCGGCCCAACAACCTGCCCGCCCCGGCTCAGGACGCCTCGCGCCAGGGCGAAGTGAAGCGCATCAACCTGGAACTGGCCAAGGCCGGCCTGCGCACTATCGTGGCCGAGGTGGTGCGCAAGGCAGCCGCCGGCGTTGACCTGACCGCGGCCAAGGTGGTCGTGGCCGGTGGACGCGGCGTCAAGTCGGCGGACGGCTTCAAGCCCCTGCAGGAGCTGGCCGGCCTGCTCGGCGCTGCCGTGGGCGCATCCCGCGCCGCCTGCGACGCCGGCTACTGCGACTATTCCCTGCAGGTCGGCCAGACGGGCAAGACCGTCACCCCCGACCTGTACATCGCCTGTGGCATCTCCGGCGCCATTCAGCACGTGGCCGGCATGTCGTCATCCAAGGTGGTCGTGGCCATCAACAAGGACCCGGAGGCGCCGATCTTCAAGGTGGCCGACTATGGCATCGTGGGCGACCTGTTCGAGGTCGTGCCCCTCTTGACCCAGGAGTTCAGGCAACTGCTGGCGTAAGGCCGGATCCCCGGCGCAGCCGCCTGCTCGTCCAAGGGACCCACACGGGTCCGCACGGCCGGGGCGGCCCGTCGGGGCGGTCTACCAAACGGGAGGTAGGGACATGGCGAGAGCGATCCGCAAAGTGGCCGTGCTCGGCGCCGGGCTGATGGGAAGCCAGATCGCCGCGCACCTGGCCAACGTGGGCATCCCCAGCGTCCTGCTGGACGTGGTGCCCAAGGAGCCGAACGAGGAGGAGAAGAAGAAGGGCCTCACCCGGGAGAGCCCGGAGGTCCGGAGCCGCTTCGCTCTGGGCGCCCTGAAGCGCCTGAAGGAAGTGAAGCCGTCCCCGATCTACACCCCGGAAGTGCTGGGCCTGATCAAGCCCGGTAATTTTGAAGATAACCTGGACTGGGTGGCGGAGGCCGACTGGATCGTCGAGGCCGTGGTGGAGAACCTGGCCATCAAGCAGGAGCTGTGGCAGAAGGTGGGGGCCCACTGGAAGCCGGGCACCGTTGTTTCCACCAACACCTCCGGCATCTCCATCGCCGCCATCACTGCCAAGAACTCCCCAGAGTTCCGGCGCCACTTCCTTGGCACCCACTTCTTCAACCCGCCCCGCTACATGAAGCTGCTGGAGGTCATCCCCACGCCGGAGACCGACCCCTCGCTCGTGCCCTTCTTCCGCGAGTTCGGCGAGCGGGTGCTGGGCAAGGGCGTGGTGGTCTGCAAGGACACGCCCAACTTCATCGCCAACCGGGTCGGCACCTACGGCCTGATGGTGACTCTGCACGCCATGACCGAGTTCGGCCTCTCCGTGGACGAGGTGGACGCCCTCACCGGCCCCGTCATGGGCCGGCCGAAGTCGGCCACGTTCCGTACCCTGGACATCGTCGGCCTGGACACCATGGCCCA
>JAMDAP010000091.1 GCA_023484675.1 Bacillota bacterium | reverse complement strand
GTTCACGCCTTCGGCGCGAATGATTTCGAGCTGCTCCAGGCCCATGGTGCCCGCTTCGGTGTGGGTGAAGAGGGGGGCGCCGGTCTGGCGCTGGGCGCGGCAGGCGGCCCGGGCCGCCTTCTCTTCCACCGGCTGAATCAGGCCGTAGCTGGTACCGAACTTGAGCTGCCCGGCGCGATGCCGGGTGCCGTCGATGCCCTCGCGGATGTCGCGCACCACCATGTCGGTCAGTTCCTCGATCGAGGCCTTGTCCACCCAGGGCTCAAAGTAGAGACCCTTGTTGAATCCGGTGGTGGCGATGATGTTGATCCCGGACCGGCGGGCCGCCTCCACCACGCCCTCGATGTTGCGGCCGTAGTCGATGGCCGTGGCATCACAGATGGTCTGGCCGCCCAGGGCCTTAAAGTACCCGATCTCCTGGACGATGAGGTCGACGCTGTCCAGGATCAGGTCGGGGTCCTTGTCGGTGATGCGCTTGGGCGGCGCGGAGACGATATGCTCGTGGTGGTACGTGACGCCTAGCAATTCTGGAGCGATGTCGCCGAGAACAGTCTGAACCCGAGGCATAGCAGGGGACCTCCCACACGTCTTTTTTTATAGCTCTTGCTTTGGAGGAGTTCACTGACTCTCTGCGAATATCAAACCATACGACCAGTTGACTAGTCAACCAGCTGGGGGGCGCGAATTGCCGAGGTGCCCCTTATTGGAGGGAATGCAAACGCTGGACCGCAAGCACCCTACGCCCCTGTACTATCAGCTCGAACAGGACCTCACCAGCCTGATCAAATCGATGGCTCCTCACGCCAGAGTGCCGTCCGAGTTCGAGCTGATGAACCGGTACAAGGTGAGCCGCGGCACCGTGAAGCAAGCGGTTGAACACCTGGAACTCCAGGGGCTGGTCTACCGGGTTCAAGGCAAGGGCACCTTTGTGGCGGAACCGCGCATCACCCGGTCCTTTGACCGGCTGCCGAGCTTCACCGACGACATCCGCCGGTTGGGCCTGGAGCCAGGGGTGGTGGTGCTGGCCCTGCGGCGTATGGCGGCAGGGCGCAAGGTGGCGGAGCGCCTCGGCCACCGCAACGGCGTGCCGGTCTGGAAGGCCGAGCGCCTCTTTCTGGCCGACGGCGAGCCCCTGGCCCTGGTGACCTCCTACGTGCTGCGCGACCGTTGCCCTGAACTGCTTCCCGAGGAAGTGGGCAAATCCCTCTACCACACCCTGGAGGAGAAGTACGGCCTCGGGCCCAGGGGAACCCGCGACACCTACACCGCGGTGAACGCCGGCAGTCGGATGGCGGAGTTGCTCAAGGTTCCGGAAGGGGCAGCCCTTCTCTACTCGGAGCGGCTGGCGTACACCGAGGACAAGGCGGTCATCGAATACGTCGAGAGCTACATCCGTGGCGACCGGTTCACCATCGACGTGGCCCGCATGCCGGACGTCTCGTCTCGTTAGGAGGGACTCCGCGTGTCCCTGCTGCTTGGCATCGACCTGGGGACGTCGGCCGTCAAGGTGCTGGCGGTCTCCTCTGATGGTGAAATCCTGGGCATCGGCTCAGCCGGCTACGTCCTACAGACGCCCCATCCCGGTTGGGTGGAGCAAGACCCGGCGGAGTGGTGGCAGGCTGTGCGGTCGGCGGTCCGGCAGTGTCTGGCCGCCCTTCCCGCTGGCCGATCCGTTGATGCGATTGGGTTTTCCGGGCACATGAGCGGGCTGGTTCTGGTGGACGAGGCCGGCCGGCCGGTGCGCCCCTGCATCATGCTCACCGACACACGCTCGGAGGAGCAGTCGGCGCGGCTGCGGCGCTCAGTCGGGGAGAGGGTGAGGGCGATCACCGGCAACTTCCCCCTCGATGCCTTCGTGGCGCCCAAGCTCCTTTGGGTGAAGGAGCGGGAGCCGGAGGTCCATCGCCGAGCCCGAACCTTTCTCTTCCCCAAGGACTATATCCGCTTCCTGCTCACCGGCGATCTGCGCACGGAGCCGGCGGATGCGGGAAACACGCTGTTCCTTAATCCGAGGACCGGCGCCTGGGATAGGGACCTGTGCCGCGGCCTGGGCCTTGACCCTGAGCTGGCGCCGCCAGTCGCCCAGAGCGCCGAGGTGGTCGGCCGGGTGACGGCCGAGGCCGCAGCGGCCTGCGGACTGCCGGCGGGCGTGCCCGTGGTGGCCGGCGGCGGCGACATGGCCTGCAGCGCCGTCGGCATTGGTGCCGTGGAGCCTGGGGTGGTGGCCGTCACCATCGGCACGGCGGCCCAGGTGCTGGCCTGTGTGCCGGACCTCTCCGACGCCGTTGGCGGGCAGCTGACCTTCCACCCCCACGCCGAGCCCGGCACGTTGTTCGCGCTGGGGTCGATCTTCTCAGGGGGCCTGGCCACGCGCTGGCTGGCCAGAGCCTTTGGTGAGGAGGAACGCCTGAACCAGGACGCCCCGGCTTACTTCGCCGAACTCTCGGACCAGGCGGCGGCAGCCCCTCCCGGTTCCGGAGGAGTGATCTTCCTACCCTTTCTGGTCGGCAGCGGCAGCCCTTTCTGGAACCCTCACT
>JAMDAP010000068.1 GCA_023484675.1 Bacillota bacterium | reverse complement strand
GCGTCAGGACCCCAATATCATCATGGTAGGGGAGATCCGCGACGGCGAAACGGCGGACATGGCCGTCCGCGCCGCTCTGACGGGTCACCTGGTTTTCTCCACACTGCATACCAACGACGCCGCCGGGGCCCTGGCGCGGCTCATGGACATGGGCGTCGAGCCCTTCCTTTTGGCCTCCTCGATGGTCGCTGTCCTGGCCCAGCGCCTGGCCCGGCGTCTCTGCCCGCGTTGTCGGGAACCCTACACCCTGGAGCAAGGAAGCCCGGAGCGGCTGGGCCTTCCCCTGCCCGAGGGGCCCCTCATCCTGCACCGGGCCAAGGGATGCCCGCACTGCGGCCGGACCGGGTATGTGGGGCGGCTGCCCCTGCTGGAGCTGATGCCCCTGACGGAGGGACTGCGCGACCTGATCTCGCGCCGCGCTCCGGCCACGGTCCTGGGGACCAAGGCCCGGCAGGAAGGGATGGGCATCCTGTTGGAGGACGGCATCCGCAAGGCCCTGGAGGGCGAGACCAGCCTGGAGGAAGTCCGCCGCGTGGCCTTGACGGACTGACGGCCCACTTGACTGCAAGGAGGCGCCGGTTTGGATATCTTCGATCTGTTGCGCGAGGCGGTGGGGCGACAGGCCTCGGACCTGCACCTGTCGGCGGAAATGCCGCCCATGCTGCGCCTGGACGGCCAGCTGCTGGCACAGGGGGACGAGGCGCTGACCGCCGCCACAACCCGGCAGATGCTGGCCTCCCTGCTCCCGGACCCGGCGCAGCAGGATCATTTCGAGAGACAGGGCGAGTTGGACTTCGCCTACGGCGTGTCGGGGCTGGGGCGCTTCCGCATCAACGCTTACAAGCAGCGCGGTTCCGTGGCCCTGGCCATTCGCCTGATTCCCCATGAGGTGCCGGCCCTGGAGGAGCTGCGCCTGCCGCAGGTCGTGGCCGACCTGGTATCGCGACGCCACGGGCTGGTCCTGGTCACCGGCCCAACCGGCAGCGGCAAGTCCACGACCCTGGCGGCCATGATCGACCACGTCAACCGCAGCCGGCACTGCCACATCGTTACTCTGGAAGACCCCATCGAGTACCTGCACAAGCACAAGAGCAGCATCGTCAACCAACGCGAGGTGGGCATCGACACGGGCTCCTTCGCTCAGGCTCTGCGAGCCGTGCTGCGCCAGGATCCCGACGTCATCCTGGTGGGCGAGATGCGCGACCTGGAGACGATCAGCATCGCCATCACCGCCGCCGAAACCGGCCACCTTGTGCTGGGCACGCTCCACGCCGCCGGCGCTACCGAGGCGGTGGATCGCCTGGTGGATGTCTTCCCGCCGCACCAACAGGAGCAGATCCGCGTGCAGTTGGCGGCCACCCTGCAGGGAATCCTGGCGCAGCAGCTTTTGCCGCGCCGTCAGGGCGGCCGGGTGGCGGCGGTGGAGGTGCTGGTGGCCACGCCGGGGGTCCGGAATCTGATCCGCGAGGGCAAGACTCATCAGCTTCCCTCCCTCCTTCAGACCGGCGCCAAGCACGGCATGCGGACCATGGAGAGCGCCTTGCGGGAGTTGGCCGACGCCCGCCTGATTGACCCGGCGGAGCTGGAACGCTGGCGCTACGAGTCCGGCCTGTAACGAGGGGGGTGCCCATGCGGAATTACAGCTACACAGCCTGGGATACGGCCGGGGCGCCTCTGTCCGGCGTGATGGCCGCCGCCAGCGAGACCGAAGTGGCGGAACTGCTGCGGACCCGCGGGCTGGTGGTCGGGCGTGTCGAGATCAACAAGGACCTTGATCTGGCTGGGGCCTGGCGCCGCTTTCAGGAAGGCCGCTCTCTGCCCTTGGAGGACCTGGCCTTGATGTCGCGCCAGTTGGCGACGATGATCGGTGCCGGCGTGCCCATCCTGCAGGCGTTGCGGATCATCGCCAGTCAGACCCGCGGCCGGCGCCTGGGGCGCGCCCTGACTGAGGCCGCCGACGGGGTGGAAGCCGGGGACAGCCTTACCGAAGCCTTCCGCAGCGCGGGTGAGGCCTTCCCACCCTTGCTCCTGAACATGGTCGCGGTGGGAGAGGCGGGGGGCGTTCTGGAGGAGGTCCTCCTCCGCCTGGCGGAGCTGTACGAGCGGGAGCACACCATCGGCCAGAAGATGCGGTCGGCCATGATTTACCCGGCCGTGGTGCTGGGCGTGGCAGTGCTGGTGGCGGGGTTTCTGGTGACCGTGGTCCTGCCGGGCTTTGCTGAACTCTTTGCCAAGCAGGGAGCCCTGTTGCCCTGGCCGACGCGGTTTCTCCTTGGCCTGGCGGCGGTAGTCCGCGGCTACTGGTACCTGCTCCTTGCCGCTGCGGTGGCTGGGGCCTTCGGGCTGCAGCACCTGCAGCGCAGACCCGATTGGGCGCGGCGTCGCGACCCCTGGCTCTTGCGGCTGCCCGTCCTGGGCCCCCTTCGCCTGAAGCGGGCGATGGGTCTCTTTGCCCGGACGCTGGCCACTCTGCTGCGCACCGGTGTGCCGATCCTGCCGGCGCTGTCGGTAGTCAGCCGGGGGCTGAACAACGAGGCTCTGGAAGGCCCCCTTGAGGC
>JAMDAP010000165.1 GCA_023484675.1 Bacillota bacterium | reverse complement strand
GGAGCTCGGCCTGGGGCTCAAGCTGCATGCCGACGAGCTGGCGCCCTTTGGCGGGGCGGAGCTGGCGGCGGAGCTGGGCGCGGTCTCCGCCGACCACCTCCTGCACGCCTCGGAAGCGGGCCTGCGGGCCTTGGCCCAGGCCGGCACGGTGGCGGTGCTCCTGCCCGGAACCGCCTTCTTCCTGCGCGGCGGCCGCTACGCCCCGGCGCGGCGCATGGTGGACCTGCGCCTGCCGGTGGCCCTGGCCACGGACCACAACCCGGGCACCTGTACTCTGGAGTCTATGGCCCTGGTGATGGGGCTGGCCTGCCTGGAGATGGGACTCACTCCGGCGGAGGCCTTGACTGCCGCCACCATCAACGCCGCCCACGCCCTGGGCCGTCAGGAGGAGGTGGGCAGCCTGGAGGCCGGAAAGCGCGCCGACCTGCTCCTGTTGGACGGCGAGGGACCGGCGGACGTGGTGTACCGCTTCGGCACCAACCTGGTAACGACGGTGGTCGCCGGCGGCCGCCTGGCGGTGGCGGAAGGCCGGCTCACCGATGAGGGAGGAACGGACCAATGAGCACCAACACAATCTACGACACCAAGGTAGGGGCGTTTCTGGACGCCCTGGCCTCGGGGGAGCCCGCCCCGGGCGGCGGCGCAGCGGCGGCCCTATCCGGCGCCATGGCCGCGGCTCTGGTGGCCATGGTCTGCGGCCTGACCGTTGGGCGGGAGAAGTTCCGCGAGGTCGAGGGACACTTGCAGGCCGTGCTGGATCGGGCCACGATGGCCAGGGCCAACTTTCTCCTCCTGGCGGAGCGGGACCAGGCCGCGTTTAACGCGGTGATGGGCGCCTACGCCCTGCCCAGGGCCACGGACGACACGGACGAGGACAGGGCCGCCCGTCAGGCGGCCATTCAATCGGCTCTCCAGGAAGCGACCCGGGTTCCCCTGTCCACGCTGCAGCAGGCCTTGGAACTGCTGCCCCAGGCCCTGGACGCTGTGGAACATGGCAATCCCAACGCCCGCAGCGATGGCGCCGGCGCCTACTTCCTGGCCCAGGCGGCTCTGGACGGCGCCCTGCTCAACGTCAAGATCAACCTCTCGTCGATCAAGGACGAGGGCTTCAAGGCGGGCATCCTGGATCAGGTCGGCGATGCCTTGGCCTCTCGCCGCCAACAGGAAGCACGGATGGCCAAGCTGCTGCAGCGTTTTTTCCCCGACTAGCGAGGCCCGTGACGGGCTGATGCGCTCCGCCACCACCGGTTCACCGGCTCCCTGGCAGGGCAGAAGGGGCGACAAGGCCATCACCTCCTCGTGCAACCCTATGTCTCGCTGGTTTGCAGCAGACCATGGGGCGAGAGCAGACCACCGGGCGAGCGGCTGCGGACCTCCGACCAGCACCAGTAGAATGCCGAGCAAGTTCAGGGTATGATGTTTCATGGGAATGGCTTCACGAGCTGAGTGGAGTTGCCTGCCCTGGGAGCCTCTTGTGCTTTTTGTCTGTACACCTGGGCCCGGGTTAGAAACCGCCTGCCAGGCAGGCGCAAGGGAGGCCAGTGAGAGAACGATGAAGACAGATATCGAGATCGCACAGGAAGCGCGGATGAAGCCGATTGTGGACATCGCCGCGCAGCTCGGCCTGGAGCCGGAGGACCTGGAGCTTTACGGCAAGTACAAGGCCAAGGTCACCTTTGAGGCGATTGAGCGGATGAAGGACCGTCCGGACGGGAACCTGGTGCTGGTGACCGCCATCACCCCCACGCCCGCCGGCGAGGGCAAGACCACCACCACGGTGGGTCTCGGCCAGGCCCTCTGGCAGTTGGGCAAGAAGGCCATCATCGCCCTGCGCGAGCCGTCCCTGGGCCCGAGCTTCGGCATCAAGGGCGGCGCTGCCGGCGGCGGATACGCCCAGGTGGTGCCCATGGAGGACATCAACCTGCACTTCACGGGCGATCTCCATGCCGTCACCACCGCCAACAACCTGCTGGCGGCCATGATCGACAACCACCTGCAGCAGGGCAACGAGATGGGTCTCGACCCGCGCCAGATCACCTGGAGGCGCTGCGTCGACCTGAACGACCGGGCCCTGCGCAACATCGTCGTCGGTCTGGGAGGCAAGGCCAATGGCGTGCCGCGTGAGGACGGCTTCATGATCACCGTGGCCTCCGAGGTCATGGCCATCCTCTGCCTGGCCACCGACCTGGCGGACCTGAAGCAGCGGCTGGGCCGCGTCGTTGCCGGCTACACCTACGACGGCCGCCCCGTGACCGCTCACGACCTCAAGGCCGACGGTTCCATGACCCTGCTGCTCAAGGACGCCATCAAGCCCAACCTGGTCCAGACCCTGGAGAACACCCCGGCCTTCGTGCACGGCGGTCCCTTCGCCAACATCGCCCACGGCACCAACTCGATCACCGCCACCCGGCTGGCCATGAAGCTGGGCGACTACGTCATCACGGAGGCCGGCTTCGGCGCCGACCTGGGCGCCGAGAAGTTCGTCAACATCGTCTCCCGCATGGCCGGCTACAAGCCTGCCGCCGCGGTCATCGTGGCTACCATCCGGGCCCTCAAGATGCACGGCGGCGTGGCCAAGGAAGACCTCAAGGCCC
>JAMDAP010000183.1 GCA_023484675.1 Bacillota bacterium | reverse complement strand
TGGACATCTCGCTGATCACTCCCATCGCCATGGAGGAAGGGCTGCGTTTCGCCATCCGCGAGGGCGGCCGCACCGTGGGCGCCGGCGTGGTCACGTCCATCAAAGAGTAAGCCAGTAACCGGAGACCCCAGGGGCGGCCCGGCCGGCACCGCAAGGTGCTGCGGAGACGCCGCGGCGGAGCTGCTGCGCCGCCCCATGGGTTGCTTGCACGACAAGGGAGGGTGACCCCATGCCAGGACAGAAGATTCGCATCCGGCTGCGGGCCTTTGACCATAAGATCCTGGACCAGTCGGCGGAGAAGATTGTGGAGACGGCCAAGCGCACGGGCGCTGAGGTTTCCGGCCCGGTTCCTCTCCCGACGGAAAAGCAGATCTTTACGATCCTGACCGCCCCCAACGGCGAGAAGGACATCCGTGAGCAGTTCGAGATGCGGACCCATAAGCGCCTGATCGATATCGACGACCCCAGCAACAAGACGGTGGACGCGCTGATGCGGCTGGATCTGCCGGCCGGCGTGGACATCGAGATCAAGCTGTAGGCTGCCTGAACCGAGGCGCTGGCGCCGCTACCGTTCCGGTTGCCCGGTTGGGAAACGCTCGGGCCCGTGGTAGTAGAGGGGGCAGCAGCAACTTGTGCCCGGCCTGGCGACCTGTGAGCCAGAGCGTGGGCCCAAGCAATGCAGGAGGTGTAGGCCTTGAAGAAGGCGATTCTAGGCAAGAAGCTGGGCATGACCCAGATCTTCGACGAGCAGGGCCGTCAGGTGCCGGTTACAGTGGTAGAAGCCGGCCCCTGCGTCGTGGTTCAGAAGAAGACCGCGGATAGCGACGGCTATGAGGCCATTCAGGTGGCCTTTGGCGATATCAAGTTGAAACTGGTGAACAAGCCGGCCAAGGGCCATTTCACCAAAGCGGGGGTAGAGCCTCGCCGCTGGACGCGGGAGTTGCGATTGGAGAGCTTGGACGGCTATGAGGTAGGCAGTGAGATCAGGGCCGACGTCTTTGGTGCCGGCGAGATGGTGGACGTGACCGGTATCTCCCGCGGCAAGGGCTTTGCCGGCGGCATCAAGCGTTGGAACTTCCACCGCGGCCCCATGGCCCACGGCTCCAAGTACCATCGTGGCCCCGGTTCGCTGGGCATGCGCATTTCCGGTGGTGGCGGCAAGGTTATCAAGGGCCGCCGGCTGCCGGGCCGCCTGGGCGGGGAACAGGTGACCATCCAGGGCCTGCGCGTCGTTCGGGTCGATCTCGAGCGCAACGTGCTGCTGATCAAGGGCGCCGTTCCCGGTGCGGAGGGCTCCCTCGTTACCATCAAGAACTCGGTCAAGGCCCGCTAGGAGGGAAACAGCATGCCAAAGGTGACTGTTTACAACGTGGAGGGCCAGACCGTTGGTGAGATGGAACTGAGCGACGCCGTCTTCGGCGCTGAGGTCAACGAGTCCCTCCTCCACGATGCGGTGGTCCGCCACCTGGCCAATCAGCGCCAGGGCACCGCGGACACCAAGACCCGGTCGGAAGTGGCCGGCGGCGGCCGCAAGCCGTGGCGCCAGAAGGGCACCGGCCGGGCTCGCCAGGGAAGCACCCGCTCACCCCAGTGGCGGCACGGTGGCGTGGTCTTCGGACCGCACCCCCGCGACTTCCGCCTGCAGATGCCGAGGCGGTCGCGGCGTGCCGCACTGCGTTCGGCCCTGTCCGCCAAGGTGGCGGCCGGAGACCTGGTGATCCTGGATCAACTCAGTTTTGCCGAGCCCAAAACCAAGGCGGTGACGGGCATAATCGGCAAGCTGCAGCTCGGTGAAACCAAGACGCTGATCGTGAC
This sequence comes from Bacillota bacterium, assembly GCA_023484675.1. The sequence continues at coordinate 789 of JAMDAP010000183.1, read as the reverse complement.
CGCTGGGCCGGACGCCAACGTCTACAAGTCCGCTCGCAACCTGCCCCGGGTCGGCACCTCCCAGGCCGGAAGCCTCAACGTCTACGACGTGATGGTCCACGGCAAGCTGGTCATGACCAGGGACGCCGCCCTCAAGGTTGAGGAGGTGCTGGCATAATGGCGAGCAATCCCCGTGACATCATCCTGAGCCCGATCGTCACTGAGCAGAGCATGGGCGCCATGGCGGATGGCAAGTACACGTTCCGGGTCCGCCTGGACGCCAACAAGAGCGAGATCAAGGACGCCGTGGAACAGATCTTTAAGGTGAAGGTGGTCGGAGTCAACACACTGCGCAACCACGGCAAGGTGCGCCGTATGGGCAAGTTTGTGGGCCAGCTCCCAGATTGGAAGAAGGCCATCGTCAAGCTGGCCGAAGGCCAGCGCATCAAAGAGTTCGAAGGACTGGGGGGTTAAGCGATGGGGATCAAGAAGTTTAAACCGACTTCGCCCGGCCGTCGCCAGATGACCGTTCCCACCTTCGAAGAAGTCACCAAGACGAAGCCGGAGAAGTCCCTGGTTGAGCGCCTGAAGAAGAACGCCGGCCGCAACAGCTACGGCCGCATCACCACCCGCCACCAGGGCGGCGGCCACAAGCGGCGGTACCGCCTCATCGACTTCAAGCGTGATAAGGACGGGGTTCCGGGCAAGGTCGTTTCCGTCGAGTACGATCCAAACCGGACCGCCCGCATCGCCCTGCTGCACTACGCCGACGGCGAGAAGCGCTACATCCTGGCGCCCTTGCCGGAACCC
>JAMDAP010000160.1 GCA_023484675.1 Bacillota bacterium | reverse complement strand
CTCCACCACCATCCCCGGGGCCTGGTACAGATGCCCCGTGGTGCCGTCGATGGAGACGGCCTCGGCACCGCGGAGGGTCGGCAGGGTCAGGCTGGCGGGCTTTTCTATCAGGGTCGTCGAGATGTCCTGGGGGCTGCTGCCGTAGAAGAAAGCCACGATCGCGGCGCTGCCAAAGCTGCCGGCTCTGATGGCCTGCTGGGAGGCCCCCGCGGGCAGGTTGGCCGGCTGAAGGAGCGGGAAGCCGGCCTTGGACCGGGCGTCCTGCAGGGTGGTGTCTTGGAAGCCGGCGATGTTCTCGATTTGATCCGGAGTCGGCTTCACCACCTGGGCGTTGGACGGCGGTGTGAAGGTGAACTCGCCATCGCTGACCCGGGTGGTCGGATCGAACTGCGAGTACTCGATGCTGACCAGGGTGGAGCCGTCATCGCGGATCGCGTCGGCTCGCAGAGGCACCTTGGTCTGATCGTCCAGCCACAGCTTGGCCGTCTTGAAGGCTGGCGTCGAGCTTTGCGGAGTGACGTTCACGATCGTCGTCGGCCGCCCCGCCACGGTCGCGGCCCCGTTGACGGTGACGTTGGCGTTCTGGGACAGGCTTGAAAGGAACCTCTGAGCCTGGAAGACCTGCAACTGAGGAAAGATCCGCTCCTGAGGCAGGTTGATGAGCAGCACTAGCTGAGCCCTGTCCTGGATCTGAAAGACCTGATTGTTGGCGGGATCGTAGAGGGTGAGGGTTTTTCCGTCGTACACCAGGGTCGTGCCCGGAGGGGCATGGTTGGCGCTGGACTTCACGACCTCCAGCTTCATCATGTCCGGTTTCTTGAACCACTGCCGCATGGTCATGCTGGTCGAGTTGGCTTATCCGGGATGGGAGGCGACCGTCACCACTCCCTGGAACCAGTCGATGTTGGCGTAGACATCCGCCAGCGACCGAGCGACAGCGGGAGGAACGGTGGGTAATGCCGTCGGAGTGGCGGCGCCTGCGGTTGGGGTGGCCGTGTCCGTTGTCCCGAGCGCCGTGGGAGATGCCACGGCTGCCGTCCTGCTGGCAGTGGGGGTGATGGTGGCTTGTTGAGCCGACCGAGCGCCCGCGACCTCACCAGTGGTTGATGCCGGCTGCGAGGCGCATCCGAAAAGGGTGGTGGCCAGAAGGGCCATCCCCATGATAGCGGGCATGCCGTTGGAGACGCTCCACCTGGCGGTCATTATCTTCAGTAGACTCCTCTCTGTGCACGATTTCGAGGTAGAGGATCCCGACAACCGCTTTCCCCCCTTCCTCTCCTAAGGGAAAGAAGGACGGGGGCGACCCTTCTCCAGTCCGCGAGGCCCCGGCGGAGGTTCAGGCTAAGCTGCTTTCTTACCTCGTTCGGTCTTCCGATGCTCTTCTTTGCCCGAAGGTTCGATCCGCGCACTGTCCGGGATCATCAGAATGTCCTCGCCGAAATTCACGTTGGGTGACAGTTTCCTCCTGCCTGCGCCGACGAGTCCCGGAAGCCCGCCGGTGTTCACCTCGTAGCCGACGATCTCGAAATTGGAGGGGTCAACCTCCACCTCCGAGACCGTTCCGACCAACGTGCCACTGTGGGTAATCACTTTGGACCCCTGCAGCTTGTCCAGGCGCACGGTTTCCTTACCCTTTGCGGCGTACTCGTCTTGAAGCGCCTTCCGGTCTCTTATGGTGAGCGCGTCCCGACCGAGGTTCTGCGCCGCGTCGGTCGGGACCACCTTCATGATCCCCTCCGGTTCAGTCTTGACCCAGAAGGCTTCCACGTGGTGCTTATCCGGGTTGAGGATGAGGTCGTTGATGGTGCCCACCTTCTCGGCTTCGGCGATGCTGACCACGGCCTTCTTTCTTATCTGAGTTGCTTTCATCGATGGCTCCTGCACATGGGGTTAGGTACAAACCGGAATCTTCCGGCGACCACCGGACGGCGGAGGACAGCAATAGCCGTGCCCAAGAAATGGTACCGATATTGCTAAGGTAGACGATCCAGGGCGAAGGTACGAAAGGTGGGAGTAGGGTGAAAGACGGGGGCAGCGGCAAGCGGCCGGCGCGGCCCGCGGCGCTCTTCGCCGTGGTTGCCTTGTTGGTCTTCGTGGTGGCCAGCCTGCCGTCGAGGCAGACCCAGCCTGCCGGCACCCCCTCCGAGATGGACTTCAGCCAGGTGGCGGCCTATGCCAAGTCGGGGCAGCTATCCCGCATCACCGTGGACGGTGACAACCTGGAAGTTGCCCTCAGCGATGGCACCGTAGCCAAGTCGCGGAAGGAGCCCGGCCTCGGGTTGACCCAGTCGCTCCGGAACTACGGAGTGACCGACGCGCAGTTGTCCAGGATAGACCTGCGGGTGAAGGGGCAGTCCGACTGGGGTTGGCTGAGCTCCTCCCTCTGGCTGTTGCCGCTGCTGTTCCTGGCCCTGCTGATGATCCTCTTCATGCGGCAGGGAGGTTCCCAGGCCAACGGTGGGAATGTCTTCTCCTTTGCCAAGAGCCGGGCTCGGCGGATTACCGCCGACCAGCCCAGCGTGCACTTCAGCGATGTGGCCGGCGTGGACGAGGCGAAGGAGGAGCTGCAGGAGGTGGTGGACTTCCTCAGGTCTCCTCAGCGATTC
>JAMDAP010000124.1 GCA_023484675.1 Bacillota bacterium | reverse complement strand
AGTTCCTGGGCGCCAAAAACCTCTTCCAGTGCGGCATTCGCTCCGGCACCGAGGACGAGTGGATCTTCGGCCGCGAGTACGCCCACCTGTACGACCACGAGATCTTCCCGCACCTTCCCAAGATGCTGGAACAGCTGAAGGACCGGCCGCTCTACGTGACTTTGGACATCGACGTCTGCGATCCGGCGGTGGCGCCGGGCACCGGTACGCCTGAACCGGGCGGGGTCTCGGCCAAGGAGATCCTGGAGGCCGTCTGGGCCTTGGAGGGCTCGCAGGTGGTGGCCTTTGACCTGGTGGAGGTCCTCCCTGCCCTGGACGAGAGCGACCGGACCTCCGTCCTGGCCGCCAAGCTGATGCGAGAGGCCATTCTGACGATTCTCTAGGACGTGACACGGATGATGGTTGAAATCAAGGAACGGCTGCGGCAGGCTCTGGCTTCGGCCTTGCGGAAGGCCCGGGAGGCCGGGGAGCTGGGCGCAGACAACCCGCCGGAGCCGGTGATTGAAGAGCCCAAGGAACGGACCCACGGCGACCTGGCCACCAACCTGGCCATGGCCCTGACGCGCCTGGAGAAGAAGAACCCGTGGCAATTGGCGGAGACCATCCTGCGCCACCTGGACCTGACGGGGACCTACGTGGCCGGAGCGGAGATCGCCGGGCCCGGTTTCATCAACTTCCGCCTCGACCCCGTCTGGATGGGCGAGGCGGTGCGGCAGATCCTGCAGGCCGGCGACCGTTACGGCCGCAGCGATGCGGGCCGGGGCCGGCGGGTGCTGGTGGAGTTCGTCTCCGCCAACCCCACCGGCCCTCTGTTGGTGGTGCAGGCCCGCTCCGCCGCCCTGGGGGACGCCCTTTGCAATGTGGTTGACTGGGCCGGGTTCCGCCCCCAGCGGGAGTTCTACTGCAACGACGCCGGCAACCAGCTCCGCAAACTGGCCCTGACCATGGAAGTGCGGCTGCGCCAGCTCCTGGGCGAGCAGCTGGAGCTGCCGGAGGAGGCCTATCCCGGCGAGTACGTCATCGACCTGGCCCGCGAGGTGCTGGAGGGCCGGGCCCGGCCGGAGGTGGCGGAGGGCAAGGCGGTGCTGGAGCAGCCGGAGGAGCTGCGGCGGGACCGCCTCGGCGGTTACGCCGTGCGGCGCATCACCGAGGCCCAGAAGGTCGTCCTGGATCGCTACGGCGTCCACTTTGACCAGTGGGTGTCGGAGCGGGGCATCCGCGAGGAGGGCTGGCCGGAGCGCGTGGTGGCTCTGCTGCGGGACCGCGGCCACACCTACGAGGCGGAGGGGGCCGTCTGGTTCCGCTCCACCGAATTCGGTGACGACAAGGACCGCGTGCTGATCAAGAGCGACGGGAACTACACCTATGTGGTGCCGGACATCGCCTATCACCTGAACAAGTTTGAGCGGGGCTTTGACCAGGTCATCGACATCCTGGGCCCCGACCACCACGGTTACATCAATCGCATGCGGGCCGCCCTGACCGCGCTGGGCAAGCCGGCGGAGAGGTTCGAAGTGCTGATCAGCCAGTGGATCCGGCTGGTGCGGGGCGGGGAGGCGGTCTCGTCCTCCAAGCGATCGGGCAACTTGTTCCTCCTGGAGGACCTGTTGGAGGAGGTCGGCCCGGACGCGGCCCGGTTCTTCGTGCTGATGCGCAGCGCCGATACCCACATGGACTTTGACCTGGACCTGGCCAAACTGCAGTCCCAGGACAACCCGGTCTTCTACGTTCAGTACGCCCACGCCCGCATCGCCAGTATCCTTCGACAGCCCGAGGCGGAGCCGCTGAAGGGCGGCGACCTGGCCGGGGCCGACTTCTCGCTGTTCACCGATCCCTCGGAGCAGGAGCTGATCCGTCACCTAGCCACCTTCCCGGAGGTTGTGGCAGGAGCCGCCCTGGCCCGGGAGCCGCACCGCATAGCCCGTTACGCCACTGAACTGGCCGGCCTCTTCCACGGCTTTTACACCCGCTGCCGGGTGCTGACCGACGACGCCGCCTTGAGCAGGGCTCGGCTGGGCCTGGCAGAGGCGACCAGGCTGACTCTGCAGAACGCCCTCGGCCTGCTGGGGGTGTCGGCGCCGGATCGGATGTAGTGCCTTTTGGCAGGATCGCCGGGCTCCGGCGGCGAAACGACTGGCAAGGGAGGTGCGAGGCATGTCCTCCGAGGAGATCCGCGCGGCCCGCCGCAGCTCTGGTGCCCAAAAACGGGCAGGACCCAGGCTGGGGCTCGCCCTGGGCGGCGGCGCGGCGCGCTGCGTCGCTCATATCGGCGTGCTGCAGGTGCTGCAGGAAAATCACATTCCGGTGCATCTCATCGCCGGCACCTCGGGCGGGGCCCTGATCGGGGCGCTCTACGCCGCCGGCATGGACCCCAAGTGGCTGGAGGAGCTGGCCGCCCGCATCAACTGGAGGCACCTGGTTCGGCTGAACCTCAGGCGGGACGGGCTCCTGGACACCGAGGGGCTGGAGCGCTTCGTGGCCACGCTGGTCAAGGACCAGACCTTCGCCAACCTGCGCCTGCCCCTGGCGGCGGTGGCCGTGGATCTGGTCACGGGAGAGGAGATCATCCTGGGGGACGGCCCGGTCGCCCCGGCGGTGCGCGCCAGTTCC
>JAMDAP010000058.1 GCA_023484675.1 Bacillota bacterium | reverse complement strand
CATCCTGGTGGAGGTGGCGTTCATCAGCAACCCGGAGGAAGAGCAGCTGTTGACGGACCACGCCTTCCGGGTGAAGGCTGCGGTTGGTGTCTTCGACGGGGTGCAGCAGTATCTCGGTCAGATGGCGTAAAGCTGCAGGAAGCCCCAGACCGTTGTCAGCGGGTTGCGCAGTTCGTGGGCCAGGCTGGCCGCCATTTCCCCCAAGGCGGCCAGCCTTTCTTCGCGGATACGTGCTTCCTCGCGCCGCCTGGCTGCCTCTGCCAGAAGGTCGTTGACAAAACCAGAACGCCCCCCCACGGCGAAAACAACGGCATCGGTGACGACGCGCAGCCAGGTGGCAGCCTGGGGTCCGTAAAAGGTTAGACGCAAGGCCGCCAGCATTAGGAAGGCGACGAAACTCAGCCCTACCAGCAGAGCGGCGGAGCCGCCGAAGAAGGCGGTATCCCAGACGATGACGGTGAAAATGGCGTTGGTCAGGGACCCCCCGCCGCTCAGGTAGAGGCTGGAGGCCAGAGCCAGTTCCCCAGGAGCCCCTGCAGGGCGAGAGCTTGCGCCGACCGGCGTCCCTTCAACCAGGCCAGGGTCAGCAAAGCCAGGCACAGCCCCAGGGGTGGCCAGGCGTGCCGGCCCTGGCCCAGCCCAAAGGTGGCCAAGCCCACATACAGGATCAGGGCTACCTTGGTCCAGCGGACAATGCTGGCGAGGCGCCTCACAAACCCACCTCACATCATGGCCGTTGATTGGAGCAGTCAAAACTGTAGGGAAAATTCGCCATATCCTGGCCAGCTCCTGGTTGGCATTAAGGTGTATTTACACCCGCACTGCGGTTGCTTATAATGGAATCGGAGTTTCGGAACACCGTTCTGCTATATGGAACAAACGTCGAAATCAGGTGAGCGCACCATGGTTGAAGCTGAGGTTGAAGCCAAGGTTGCGAAGGTCGACAAGGAAACGGTGAGGTCGGTGGAGCGGGCCCTGGACATTCTGCTCTGCTTCGTGGACCAGCCCCGCGGGCTTGGCGTGACGCAAGTTGCGGACCGCATCGGACTGTACAAGAGCACGGTGCACCGGTTGCTGCAGACCTTGGAGAGCAAGGGTTTCGTTCGACGGGATGGCATTTCCGAGAGGTATCATCTGGGCGAACGGGTTTTGCAGCTTGCCGCCAGTTTTCCCGAGTCGGACGACCTGCCGGCCGTGGCCACGCCGGAGATGATCCGGCTACGCGATGAAACCGGAGAGACGGTCAGCCTCTACATCCGCGACGGCGTGGACCGCGTGCGCATCCACAAGGCAGAAGGGCTTCAGGCCGTGCGACGGGTGGTCCAGCTCGGGGAGCGCATGCCTCTGTTTGTCGGTGCGTCCAGCAAGGTCCTCCTGGCCTATGCTCCGGAGGACATGCGCCAGCAGGTGCTGTCCCCCGAACATCTTCCGCCGGGATTCGACCGAAGAAGCTTGGAGAAGCAGCTCGCCAGGGTGCGGCGCCTGGGGTATGCCGTCAGCGTCGAAGAGCGCGAACCGGGCTCGGCCGCTGTGGCGGCGCCGATCGCCGACCGTTCCGGCCGCGTCTCGGCGGCCCTGGCTGTCTCCGGCCCGGCGGTGCGCTTCCAAGAGGAATCGGTGGAGCGGTATGCCACCCTGGTCCGCCTGGCAACGGAGCGCATCGCTCAGCGGCTGGGTTGGGCCTAGGGGTGCCTGCAGAGGAGGTTCAGTCATGGATGCCGTCCAGGTGAAGGAAACCGTGAGACAGACCTTTGGCGCTCGTGCGGAGGGTTACGCCCGTAGCCAGAGCTTTGCCGCTGACCCCGACCTGGTTGAGCTGGTGCGCCTGCTGGCGCCGGGTCTGGGCGACCGGGCCTTGGACGTGGCCACCGCCGGTGGCCACACCGCCTTTGCCCTATCCAGCGGCGCCGGCGTGGCACCGGGGGCACCGGAGGTGGTGGGCCTGGACCTGACGCCGGAGATGCTGGCGCAGGCTGAGCAGCTACGCCGAGAGCGAGGCAAGCCTCGGGTCTACTGGGTTCTGGGCGATGCCGAGAACCTGCCCTTCCCGGCCGAGAGCTTCACCATATGGGCCTCGCGGCGCGCGCCGCACCACTTCCCCGATCTGGCCCGGGCCCTGGCCGAAGCCTATCGCGTCTTGCGGCCGGGCGGTCGCCTGGGTATCGCCGACCCCTCCGTGCCGGAATTCGGCCCGGCCGCGATGCTTGTCAACGAGATCGAGATGTGGCGCGATCCCTCCCACGTCAGGCAATTGTCGCCCTCCGAGTGGCACGGGGTTATATCCGAGGCAGGCTTTGAAGTGACGCAGCTGCAGGAGTGGGCGCCGCGACGGACCCTGGCCGACTGGTACGACCTGGCCAGTGCACCCCTTGGCACCTACGAGCGCATTCTGGAGCGGCTCCGCTCCGCGTCGGAGGCGGTGCAGCGGGAGGTGGGCTTTGAAGAAGGCCTGGAGGGGCCGAGCCTGCTGCGTCGCCGCGTCATCCTGCTGGCGGAGAAGCCGCTGCGCCTGCCGGCCGCCTGAGCGGTGAAGGCCGGCGCCCCGAGACCGGCCGCCTACATGAGTAAGAAGTGTTCCGCGCCGGCCCGCGGTCAGCGCGGGACACCCTGC
>JAMDAP010000156.1:508-2619 GCA_023484675.1 Bacillota bacterium | reverse complement strand
GCAGAAAGGGGAATCGGTTCAATTTGGCCCAACAGCAATTTGGCGAGAGGGGCACTTGCACCGAACAAAACAGCGGCAAGTAGAGCTGCCATCATAGGGGTGGGGTCTTTCTGGTTACGGTTATTTTGGTGAGTGACTGCAAGGATCCTACCAGAAAGATCCCGATGACCCAGCCCAGCCAGAGGCCGTTGAACGTGCGCCAGCCGGAGGTCACAAGCGGCGTTCGCAGGTGGGCAAAGGAGTTGACCATGGAGGCCAGACCGACCGCGGCGGCAAGGCCTCCCGCCAGGTGGAGCCCCCAGGACCGCGGATAGCGGGCCAAAAGCGGCAAAAGAACCAGGGCCGGCACCCCCAGGAGAAACTCCTTGAGCCTCGGGCGCGTCCCCAGCGTCCGCTCAAGGAAATCCCGGAAGTAGAGTTCAGCTCCCGAGACGGGGAACCCCTCGGTGTGCCCGGTGCGCTGGATGTAGAGGACTACCACGCCGGCTACCCCAACGGCCAGCAGCACGTGGCCGACATTGATGCGGGCGGTCAGCACCGCCCGCAACTGCTGCCGCGGCGGCAGATACGACAGTCCCGGTACGCCGTAGCGGCGAAGGTAGGCCCAGGTGACCAGGACCAGGGGGGCGAAGAAGGAGAGCTTAACACCCCGGAAGTACCGCAGCTCCAGGAGGTAGCGGACATCCCCCAGGAGGGCGGCCACCAGGGCCGCGCCTGCCATTGCAATGAGGACAGCGCCAATCAGTAAAGCAGTCCCCCCCCGGCGGCTGGTGTTATCGGTCGCCCAGATGGCGGCCAGGGACGGGAACGTGACGCTGGCCAGGAGGGCCGTGCCCTCACGAAGGACCGGGGAAGCGCTGAAGAGGAGAGCCAGGGTCAGCAGCCCGCTGGCCAGAAGCAGGAGAAGCCCCCCGCGCGGGCCCCTGGGAAGCAGGCGGTCCAGCAGTAGCCACCCGCCCCCCGCCACCCCCAGGGCCATCAGCCACGCCAGCGGCCTGGGGACGGCCAGGGGTGGAAAGGGCTTCGCCCGGCCGGGCGTGTACCCGTGCCGCTGCAGCAGGTCGCGGGTGGCGGCCACAAAGGCCACGTGGCGGTCGATCCCCCGCTCTGCCGGATCGTCCAGGTAGGGGCTGAGGTAAAGCAACCGGATGTTGCGTTCCTTGACCGGCCAGAGCAGGCGGTCGTTCAACTCCCAGTCAGAGTCGGGTGACTTCATGTAGATGTGCTTGACCCGGACGGCCCGGTAACCCAGGAGTTCAGCTACCTTCTCCGCCCCGGCCTGGCGGATAAAGCCCAGTTGCTGGGGCGTTTCGATCAGGGCCAGGGTGGTGCCGCGGCGTTCCATTTCCCTGACCGTGGCCTCCAGGTAGCGGGGGTTGCCCAGCACGGACCCGCCGGCGGGGATGAAAGAACTGGGCGCAGGTCCCGCGGCCTGCCATAGGCCGCTGATCATTTCCGGGCTGACCACCGGAGGGTTGGCGAAACGCACCACCGGGACCAGGCCCACCCGGTTCACCATCGTTACCTGGGAAGGTTCCAAACCCAACCCCAGGCGGTCAATCCACTGACGCAGGCCGTTTACCGCCACCACGGCTCCCGTGCGGGCCGGGTAGTAGTGGACAAAGCCAGCCGGCAGGCGCTCCTCGTAGGCGGTGGCCAGCCAGCGGGCCAGCTTGACATCGGGAACGATCAGATATGTAATCTCCCGCCGGAGGAGTCCCCGGGCGTTAAGTTCGTTGAAGAGGGGCTCGTCGCGCAGGAGCCACCCCGCCCAGTCTTTCACCTCGCTGCCGGCGTAAGAAATCAGGTGCCCTTGCTCGCTGAGTTTGGCGGCGGTGAGTTCGTTCAAGGCGGCCGAGACGATGCCCGCCTCTTTGAAACGCACCAGCAACTCCTCCAGGGGGTAGGCATTCAGGCGGGCCAGTTGGGAAGCGTCGTCGTAGTCAATGGCGAGCTCCACCCGGGCATCTGCACCCTCGGCTGTCCAGCGGTGCCCGAGCACCGGAATGGTGGCCAGAAGGCCCACGACGACCAGAAGCCGAGCGATGACCGCCACCGTGGCAATTCGTTTTAACAGGTCCGTCACCCCTATTCCCCCCGCATTCTCTCAC
>JAMDAP010000156.1:0-498 GCA_023484675.1 Bacillota bacterium | reverse complement strand
GCTCTTCCGATCTAAAGGGCTGTCAATTCAGGCCCCGGGCAGTCAGTCCGCCGGGGAGGCCAGGTAGACGACGTCCTCCACAACCGACACGGCTGCCCGGACCGGGTGGACCTCCACCCGGGCGAAGGCCTTCCGGAGCAAGACCTCAAAGGGCGGTGAGGCATGGGCGGACCAGAAGGCGGCGACCCCGCCCGGCGCCAGTCGGCGGCGAATCCGTCCAAGTCCCTGGGGCCCCCACAGCGCCCGGTTGCCCTCGAAGACCACCCAGGCAGGGCCGTTATCGGTGTCCAGTGCGATCAGGTCATACGGCACGGGCCTCCCCCCCAGGTCGTCGCTCTCCTTCAGGTAGTCAAACATATCTCCCAGCACCAGACGAGTGCGCGGGTCGTCCAGGGCATGGCCGCTGAACGGGGCCAGGTGTGTCCGGTTCCACTCGGCCACCTTGGGCTCGATCTCGACCACGGTGGCCTCCTCCACCCCGGGGGCGTCCAATGCCGC
>JAMDAP010000186.1 GCA_023484675.1 Bacillota bacterium | reverse complement strand
GCTCAATGTGGGGCGGGTGGCAGACGCCCTGATCTCCTACATGTGCCGCCAAAACCCGGAGATCGGCATCGATACCGGCACCGTCAACCCCTTCGTGGGCGAGTGCAACGACGGCTTTCTGAACGATATCCAGGGCCGGCACGTCCAGGAGGAGCACGTGCTGGCCGCCCTCGCAGGGGCCAAGGGAGGTCCCGTCGAAGAGGGGGCGGTGGGCGCGGGCACCGGTATGTCGGCCTTCGAGTTCAAGGGCGGCATCGGCACCTCGTCCCGCCTCGTACCCAGGGAGTTTGGCGGCTTTACCGTGGGCGCCCTGGTGCTGGCCAACTTCGGTCGCCGGGTCGAGCTTGAGGTGGCCGGCGTACCCGTGGGACGGGAGCTCCAGGACTGGTCCCCCGGGCCGTCGCCCATCGGTCGGACAACCCCTCCCGGGTCGCGGTCGGGGCTGCCGCGGGACGGTGTTGGCTCCTCCGATGACCGTGGCGCCAGCCTCCTCGCCGCCGCCCCGTCTGCATCCGTCGCCCGCAAAGAGCCGCCGCCCGGGAGCATCATCGTGGTGGTGGCCACGGACGCGCCCTTGAGCCACCGCCAACTGGGCCGGCTGGCCCGTCGGGCCGCCATCGGCCTAGCCCGCACCGGCTCCGGCGCCGCCAACGGGAGCGGCGACTTTGTCTTGGCCTTTTCCACCATGCGGCGAACTCCGCATGTGTCCGAGGCGCCCGTCCGGCGGGTGGAAGAGTTCACGGACGATGATCGTTTTGCCGGACCGCTGTTCTGGGCTGCCATCGAGGCCACCGAGGAGGCGGTGCTCAACGCCGTCTTTACGGCCCCCACGGTGGTGGGACGAGACGGCAACACCTCGCCCGGCCTGCCCCTCGACCTCACCATGGAGATCCTGCGCCGTTATGGCCGGCTTTAGCGCCGGCGGAAAGGGGAAAGAGAGTCCTCATGTCCACCACTGCGTCCTGCCCTGCTCTACTGTTGGAACTCATCCGCGGCTCTATCGTGGAAAGCCGTCACTACGGCCATGTGGCGGTGGTCGACAGCACCGGCCGCCTGCTCTACCAGGCGGGCGACCCGCACCTGGTGACCTACCTCCGTTCCTCCGCCAAGCCGATTCAGGCCATTCCCGTGGTGGAGTCGGGGGCGGCCGAGCACTTTGAACTGGACGACAAGGACCTGGCCCTGATCTGCGCCTCCCACAGCTCGACCGAGGAGCACACCGGCCGCGTCCTCAAGATGTTGGAGAAGCTCGGTCTGGAGGAGTCGGCCCTGCAGTGCGGGCCGCACCTGCCCTTTGATGCCGAGGCGGCTGCCGTGCTGCACGCGCGCGGTCTTTCCCCCACGCCGGTGCACAGCAACTGCAGCGGCAAGCACACCGGCATGCTGGCCCTGGCCCGGCAAATGCGGACCCCGGTGGAGGGCTACCTGGAGCCCACCCACGCGGTGCAGCAGCGGGTGCTGGAGGCCGTGGCCGACGTCTGCGGTATTTCGGCCGAGGACATTGCCATCGGCGTGGACGGTTGCGGCGTGCCGGTCTTCGGCATGCCCCTGGAGCGCATGGCTTATGGCTTCTCCCGAGTGGCCGATCCCAGCAGCCTCCTGCGCACCCGGGCCAAGGCGGCGGTCAAGCTCCGTGACGCCATGCGCGCCAATCCCTATCTGGTGGCTGGCAAGGGTCGCCTCGACACCGATCTGATGCAGGCGGCGGGCGACCGGCTGTTCTCCAAGGGCGGCGCCGAGGGGGTCCACTGCATCGGCGTTCTGCCCGGCCAGGCGACCAGAGTACCGGAGCCCTACCGCTCCCTGGGCATCGGCGTCGCCGTCAAGGCAGACGACGGCGCCACCCGGGCCGCCTCCGCCATTGCCGTGGAGGTCATGCGCCAGCTTGGCGCCCTGGAGGAATCCCAGGTGGCCGCGCTGGCCACCTATCGGGTGGGCCCGATCAAGAACCTGGCGGGACGCGTCGTTGGCGAGATGCGGCCGGCGTTCGCCCTGGAGCCAGTGGCGGCCCAGGGATGACCACGTTTCGATCTCAGGTGGGAGGGGGTCCGATGATGCGCACGAGGCTGGCCCGACTGGGCGCGGCGGTTGTATTGTTGGTGGTCTGGCATCTCTTCCTGGCCTGGCTGGCCCGGCAGGCCATGCCCGGCAGCGCCACCCGCTGGTCCATACTGCCTTATGTGGGTGTGTCCCTGATTTGCCTGGCCGGGGCCGGCTGGGTCTCGCGCCATCTCTCCGCCGATGCCGGGGATGAAGCCCCCAACCGCTGGCAGGCCGTGGCCGCCATGGCCGCGGCTCAGGTGCTGCTGCAGGCTATCGACTGGCTGGTGGTGTCCGGGCCGGGCGATTGGTCCCTTTCGCTCCTCGGTCTTCCTCTGGTCGGGCTGGGACCGCTGGTGACGGCCGTGCAGCTCTTCCTGCCGCCTGTCCTGGCGACGGTGTTGGACCGGACCGTAACGATTGCGGCGCCGCTGCTGGTGACGTACTTCGCTCCCGGCGATGATGGGGAGGATACTGGGCCAGCCCGCCAAGCCGTGCGGCCAAAATAAGGCAGGAACCCGGTGAGAGCAGGAAGCGTCTTTAAGGGTGGAAGAGCGCCGGCAAATCGGCGGAAGAGGATTTGAG
>JAMDAP010000097.1 GCA_023484675.1 Bacillota bacterium | reverse complement strand
CGCGATGGCCGAGAAGGCCCACGGCAAGAGCCCGCAACAGCGGCTGCCCAACCATTCGCCAGCCGCCGCCCACCTCCTGCAGCCGGGCCTGGTGAGCCGGCACGCCCTCACCGGTGAACCACACGGTCTCGCCCCTCGGCAACCGCTCCAGCCATTCTTCCACGGGCAGAGAAACCGCCTCTGCCTTCCACTGCAACTGGGCCGGGCCTGCGACCCGGTACAGGGCGGTGTAGACCTCCCCGCGCCGCGCGTCCAGCAGGGGGCAGACCAGGTCGTCCGTGGCCGGACCCGAGCCCGCGCCGCCCAGCAGGGGGCTGAGGGCCGAAGCCTCCAGGGTGCTCACTGTCGCCAGGGGACGGTCCAGGGCGAAGGCCAGGGCCTTGGCGGTGGTCATGCCGATGCGCACTCCAGTGAAGGAGCCCGGCCCCGCGCCGACGGCGATGGCGTCCAGGTGGGATCGGCTCCAGCCGGCCTCCGCCAGGGCCTGGTCAAGCAGGGGCACCAGGCGCTGCGAATGCGTACGGTGAAGGACGGGGCTGTATTCCACCACGGCCCGGCCGTCCTCCATCAAGGCGACGGCACAGACGGACGTGGCGGTATCCAGGGCTAGAAGGCGCATCGACGGGCCAACTCCTCAGCCAGGCGCCCACCGCGGGCTCCCCGGCCTGTAATCCGCAGGCGGCGGGTCGAAGCGTCGGCGCCGGACACCCCCTCCAATTCGACGCGCAGCAGGTCGTCCGGCAGGTAGTCGCTGATCCGCTCGGCCCATTCCACCAGAGCAATCCCCTCGCCGCCCAGGACCTCCTCCAGGCCCAGTTCGTCGGCTTCGGAGGGGTCGGTGAGACGGTAGGCGTCCAGGTGGAACACGGGAAACCGCCCCTGGTATTCATGTATTAGGGTGAAGGTGGGGCTGTTCACGGGATCGGTCACGCCGGCGCCCAGGCAGATGCCCTGGGCCAGGCAGGTCTTGCCGGCGCCCAGGTCACCGGCCAGCACCACCACGTCTCCGGCCTGCAAAAGGCCCGCCAGGCACTGGCCAAAGGCTTTTGTCTGGGTCGGGCTGCGCGAGATGAACTCAATGCTTGGCATAGGTCTCCTGTTGTACGATGACCAAGTACCGCCTTCTCCTCGGACTCGACGCCCTGCTGGACATCCGGGTAAATTAGCCCGGCTACACCGGGTGCGGGCACTGGTGCTCCGCGTCCACCAGTTCCCGGTACTTGCGCACCACCTGCTTCATGTCTTCCCAGGTATCGCGCTTAAGATTCGGGTTGCGCAGCAAGGCCGCAGGGTGGTAAGTGGACATGTACCAGACACCGTCGCGCAGCACCCAGCGGCCGCGGTCACGCGTGATGCGGCCGTTTGGGTCGAGGAGTGCCTGCAGGGCCGTGGCCCCCAGCAGCACGACGATGGCCGGCTGCAACAGCCGCAGTTGCGCCTCCAGGTTGGGGCGGCAGGCGCCGCGCTCCTCGTCCGTGGGGATGCGGTTGCCCGGCGGCCGGCATTTGACCACGTTCAAAATGTAAGCGTTGCGGCCCCGATCAAACCCGCCTGCCTCCAGGATGCGGTCGAGAAGCTGCCCGGCGCGGCCCACGAAGGGCCGGCCGAGGCGATCTTCATCGGCCCCCGGCCCCTCGCCGCAGACCACCAGTTTGGCCTGCGTGTGGCCGTCGCCAAAGACCACGCCGGAGCAGCCGTCGCGCAGGCCGCAGCGGCGGCAGCCCTTCACCACCCGTTCGAGCTCATCCCACTCCTGGATGGCCGCCAGGTTCCAAAGACGATCCGCCAGCTCCACCTGCAACACCCTCCGGCTCTATCTTCGCTGCACCAGGGGCAAAATCCTGGAGTGGAGGTGCCTCCGCCGGCCGGTTCACCTCGACCACGTGAACTGGACCGGGACTGGCTGCGGCGTCGCGGCCAGCTCGGTTTGGGCCAGCCACCGGGCGTGCACGGTGTAGGTGCCGGGAGCCACGGGTTTGCCGTCACGGCCCTGGCCGTCCCACTGTGCCGAGAACTGGAGGACGGCGCCGGCGTTCAGCGTCTGGTTAACCAGCGCCTGGGTAAACATCCGGCCTCTGGACCAGCGCCAGACCTCTCTGCCGTTCTGCTCCACCCAGAAGTCATAGTACTGACCGCTGCGGTAGGTAATGGTCATGGCAGCAATGTTGTTCTTGATCTCCATGCCGAAGGTCACCGGCTGAGACCGCTTGGCCTTGGCAGGCACGACCAGCTTGGCCTCCACATCCACCGGGGCCGGAGTGGCGGCGTTTCCGCCGGAGCCCCCGGAACCGGGCTGCTGCACGGGCTGCACCGGCTGTGCCGGCTGCGCTTCTGCGGGCTGGCCGGGCTCGGGAGATGCCGATGAAGCTCCGCTGCCGGAGCCCGTGCCGCCGGCCGGGGCCGGCGCTGATTCCTTCGGTTGGGTGGAACCGGTCTGATCCGCCGGCTGGCTGCCCGCCGGTGACCTCTGGGCCGTCAGGGTGCAGCCGGATAACAGCACAATGGCCAAAAGGGCCGCCAGAATCGCCCGTTTGCTTTTCATCAGCTTCACCTCAAATCTTCTTCCGCCGATTTGCCGGCGCGCTTCCACCCTTAAAGACGCTTCCTGCTCTCACCGGGTTCCTGCC
>JAMDAP010000012.1:2190-2630 GCA_023484675.1 Bacillota bacterium | reverse complement strand
TCTTGACCGCCGGCGACTGGCGGATGGCCTCCGCCACCTGGGGCACCAGGAGGTTGGGGATGATGCTGGTGTACAGGCTCCCCGGCCCCAGTACGATGGCATCGGCCTCGCGGATAGCAGCCAGGGTCTCCTCCACCGGCTCGGCCCCCTCCTGCCGATAGCGTTCCACCACCTCGGGCGGGATGGGTTCGGTGTTGACCAGGCAGTAGTCGGTGATGCCCTGGCCGCCATGCGCCACCAGGGCCTGCAGGTGGTCGTCGGCGCAGTAGCCCGGCGTTTCGCCGGCCTCGGTCATGACGTTGCAGACGTAGATCTTGACCGCCGGCGACTGGCGGATGGCCTCCGCCACCTGGGGCACCAGGAGGTTGGGGATGATGCTGGTGTACAGGCTCCCCGGCCCCAGTACGATGGCATCGGCCTCGCGGATAGCAGCCAGGGCC
>JAMDAP010000012.1:0-2169 GCA_023484675.1 Bacillota bacterium | reverse complement strand
TTTGCTGTGGGGGCCCATGGCCCAGTCCGGTGGAGTCAGGTGCACCCGCTTGATCGGCCCCCCACTGTGGCCGATCACCGACTCGCCCCGCAGCCGGCGTCCGTCCGCCATTTCCGCCTCCAGCACCACGGTCTGGAGGGTGGAGGGCAGCACCCGGCCGCGGATGGCCAGAACCTCGCTGGACTTGCGCACGGCCTCTTCGAAGTCGCCGGTGATCTCTGTCATGGCCAGAATGAAGAGGTTGCCGAAATTGTGGCCTGCCAGAGCGTTGCCCCCCTGGAACCGGTGCAAGAAGAGGCGGTCCATCAGGGACTCGGTGTCGGCCAGGGCCACCAGGCAGTTGCGGATGTCGCCGGGCGGCAGGATGCCGAACTCGCGGCGCAGGAGCCCGGAACTGCCGCCGTCGTCGGCTACGGTCACCACGGCGGTGAGGTTGGAGGTGTACACCTTGAGGCCGCGAAGCAGCACCGGCAGCCCGGTGCCGCCGCCTACCGCGACAATGCGCGGGCCACGGCCCAGGGAGCGGCGCTCCAGGGCCCGCCGAGCCACGTGGCTGCGGCTCTCACCGTTGGGGCCCGGCGGCAGCAGTGCGTCCGCCAGCCAGCGGATGATGCGGTCCACAGCAACGCCAAGGAGCAGGACGCCCAGCGCGGTGATGACCACGCCCTGCACCGGCAAGGGGAAAAAGCGGCCGGTGCTGAGGTAGACCCAGTACTGCAGCTTGCCGCCAATGGCCAGCAGCACCCGCCAGTCGATGGCCATGGCCAGGCCGGCCACGGTGACGAAAAGGCCAATCGAAAACACCAGCAGCCACCGCTTGAGGCGGAGCCCCGGGTAAAGCCAACGCCAGATCCAGTTCATGACCGGTCACCGTCGCCGGCTTCCCGGCCCCCGTCGCCGTTCTCCTGACCGTCGTCCCCGTTCTCCTGACCCTCGTCTCCGGTCTCCCGGGCCTCCGTCCGGTCCGCGTCGCGGTGCTCGGTGAGCACGGTGTAGCCCTTCTGGCGCAAGGACTGGGCCAGGTGCTCGGCCACCACCACGGAGCGGTGCTTGCCCCCGGTGCAGCCGACGGCAATGGCCAGCTGGGTCTTGCCCTCGCTGATATAGTGGGGCAGCAGGAACTCCACCATGCCGATGAGGCGACGCATGAACTTGCGGGTGATGGGCCAGCGCTCCACGTACTCCCGTACCGCCGGGTGCCGCCCGGTATGCGGCCTCAGGCTTTCTACGTAGTGCGGGTTGGGCAGAAAGCGCACGTCAAAGACCAGGTCGGCGTCCAGCGGCAGGCCGAACTTAAAGCCGAAGGAGACCACGGTGACGATCAGCCGCTGCTGCTGCTGCTCGCCGGCGAAGATCTGCACCACCTGTTCCCGCAGTTGCGAGGGCGAGAGGTCGGAGGTATCGATGATCAAGGGGGCGTGGCCGCGCAAGGCCTGCAGCCGCTCCCGCTCCTCCCGGATGCCCTCCAGGATGCGTCCCTGCGGAGCGAGGGGATGGCGCCGCCGGGTCTCCTTGAAGCGGCGGACCAGCACATCGTCGGAAGCCTCCAGGAACAGGATCTGGTAGGGGAAGCCCGCCTCCTCCAGCTCCTCCAGGGCCTTCAGGGTGCTGCCGAAGAACTCGCCGCCGCGCAGGTCGATGCCCAGGGCAACGCGGCTGATTTTGCCGTCGGACTGGATACAGAGCTCGGCCATCTTGGTGATGAAGGCGGGAGGCAGGTTATCAACACAAAAAAAGCCCAGGTCTTCCAGGCTCTTGATGGCTTGGGTCTTGCCCGCGCCAGAGAGACCAGTCACAATCACCAGGCGCAAATCCTTCATCCGTGACGACTCCCTGTCTTCCCCGCGGGCCGGCGGGGAGACGACAGGCCCGGGCAACCCCGGGCCCGCCGCCCCGCCCGCGCGCGGTTCTTTGCCTGCAGACTTCGTGCCCGCGGCCGTCAGTTCCTCCCTGGGCCTGGATCGTCCAGGTTGTACACCTCCGGCCTGGGCTCCCAGGAAAGCGGTTGGCGGCCGTCCAGGTTGGGACGAATCCGGCCGGGCCGGTGCGGCAAGCCTTCGTCTGGGCGGGGCTGATCGGCCCTCTCCCGGGCGTTCCAGATCTGCTCCGGCCGCAGGCCGGCGGCCTGGGCAACGGCCACAGCGCGGTCCAGCCGCCCGACGTCGCCCG
>JAMDAP010000100.1 GCA_023484675.1 Bacillota bacterium | reverse complement strand
GGATCCGGGGGGTGCTGGGCGCCATCCTCAGCCAGGCCGATATCTGTTGTGGGGTCATCGCCGATGGGGTTCATGTCCACCCCGCCGCGTTGCGGATTTTGTTCCGAGCCAAGGGTCCGGAGAGCATTTTCCTGGTGACCGACGCCATTTCCGTGGCCGGACTGCCCCCGGGGACCTACGACTGGTGGGGCCGAAAAGTGGTTTTCGATGGCGTTGCTCCCCGGCTGCAAAGCGGCGTCAGCCTGGCCGGAGCGGGGCCGGCGTGGATGGGGCTTCCGACGGTCACCGAGGGACTGTCGGGAGTTCTTCGTTACAGCAGGGGTTTCGAGAGCATTCCGCCAATATCTAAGATATATGACAGCCGGAGGCGGTGTGCGACATGCGTCAAGAGCGAATTCTGTCGATCTTGAGGGAAATAGCTCCCGCGGGAGCGCCCACCGGAGTTACCGCTGAGGAAGTGGCCCGACACGCAGGAGTGCAGCGGCATAACGCCAGTGCCGACCTCAATGAGCTTTGTCGCCAAGGTCTCGCCAAGAAGAGCACGGGGAGGCCCGTCTTTTTCTGGGCGACGGGCCCATGGACGACGGATCGGTCATCGCCGGGTGAGGATACCTGGTCTGGCCGGAGGGGCGAACCTCAAAGAGGGTTGGCCGATTTAGTGGGGTCGGGTGGCAGCCTGCGAGGTGTTGTCGAGCAAGCACAAGCAGCCATGCTTTACCCACCAACGGGGCTGCCTACCCTGATTGTCGGACCGACTGGCGCCGGCAAAAGTCGGTTGGCGGAAGCCATGTACCTTTACGCTCAACACTCCGGTCGCCTGAGCCCATCTGCGCCCTATAGCGTCTTTAACTGCGCGGACTATGCCTCAAATCCGCAACTCTTGCTGGCCCAACTGTTCGGATACGTGAAGGGTGCCTTCACCGGCGCCGACCGAGACAGCAAGGGTCTGGTGGCTGAAACTGACGGTGGCGTGCTCTTCCTGGACGAAGTTCACCGGCTGCCTCCGGAGGGACAGGAGATCCTCTTTCTCCTGATGGACCGGGGCGTTTACCGGCCCATGGGAGACGCGGCCGCGGCTCGTCGCGTATCCCTCACTCTCATCGCGGCCACCTCGGAAGACCCTCAGTCGACCTTGTTGCGCACGTTCCTCAGACGCTTCCCCATGGTGATCACTCTGCCCGATCTGGACAGCCGACCTCTGGACGAACGCCTGGCTTTGATTGAACTGTTCTTGCGGGAAGAGGCTTCGCGAGTAGGACTGTCCATATCGGTCAGCTCCTTGGCCCTGGTGGCCTTGCTGGCGTTCCCGACGTCGGGCAACGTGGGCGAACTGCGCAGCGCCGTGCTCCTGGGCTGTGCCAGGGCGTTCCTTAACCACATAGCCACAGGGTCTGGCGCACCGGTGATGCCTCTTTATATCACGCACCTGGCGCCACCGATTCAACTGGCATACCTGAGCGGAGGTGCGTCCACCGGTCAGGTTGAGCGACTGGTGGGCGTGGAAGACCGTGTCTATTCACCAATTTCCATCGGCCGTTCTTCCCCGCCGAGCAGGGACGATTATGTGCCCGCCGACATATACGCCGACTTGCGCCGCCGGGTCGACGGGTACCTGAAAAGCGGCCTGCAGCCCCGGGAGGTCCAGCAGCTGATCCAGACCGACATGGACCATTACCTGCTTCACCTGGTCAAACGGTCGAAGGATATCCAACTTGTGCCCAAGGGATTGCTGGACGCGGTGGCGGCCTTCGTCAGCGACGCCGGCGCGGGGCTGGGACGCCGTTTTGGACAGGATGTGGCAACCGGTTTATCGCTTCACCTGGCCTCCCTCCCGGCCAACGATAGCTACGATCTCGAAGGTTCTATGGCCCTGGTTGCCCATTGCCCCAGAGAGTATGGCGTGGTCCTTCGCCTGGTTCCATCGCTGGAGGCCGGGCTGGGCCGGTCATTGTCCCCGGGGGAAATCGCCTTCCTGGCCGCCTTCCTGTCCACCCATGGCCTTGATCCGAAGCCGGGCGGCCTCTCCGTGCTGGTGATTGCTCATGGCTCCAGTACAGCCTCCAGCATGGCCAGCGTGGCCAACCGTCTCCTGGGGAACGGCCGGGTACTGGCGGTGGACATGCCCTTGGAGCAGAGCGTTGAGGAAACGCTACAACTCGCCATCCGGACGATTTCCTCGACGAGCCCGAGTAACGGCGTGGCCCTTCTGGTGGACATGGGTTCCCTGACCGGCCTCGGTCCTGCTCTGGAAAAAGCCCTGGGCGTACCCGTGGCGATGATTCCGCTGGTGACGACGGTCGCGGTGATCGAGGCCGGACGGCTGGCGGGAGAGGTGGGGGCGAACCTGGCTGAGGTGGTCCGGGCCATCCGCCGGATTTATCAGCAGGATGATCCGGATCCGGTCACCCGGGATGGGAAGCGCGTGATCATCACCACCTGTTTGACCGGTCAGGGGACGGCTCGTAAACTGGCGGCCTTTCTGCATGAAGCATTGCCCCAGGGGCTCCGGGAACAGGTGACCGTCCAGGCGGTGGACCTGGAGAATGGTTCCCGATTGCCGGGCCTCCTGGTGGAAGGATGGCGGGGCACCGTCGTGGCAGCGGCTGGCACGGTGGATCCGCATCTGCCTGGGGTTACGTTCATT
>JAMDAP010000038.1 GCA_023484675.1 Bacillota bacterium | reverse complement strand
CGCTGTCCCCGGCCCAAAGCGGCCATCACCTCGTCGTCCAACCGCCGGAGTTGCTTCGGCTCTGTCAACGAGCGGCGGGAGACCCGGGCCAGTTCGCGGCCCTGGCTGTCCACCACCGCCGCCTCCTCCAGATAGGGGGCGTCCCGCAGCAGGGTATACAAGATCCTTTGCTTCTCCAGGTAGGGCGCGTTGAGCAGCGCCTCGTCCTGGGTGCGGGCCACCGACGCCAGCCGGTCATCAATCCGGCTCACCAGGCGCGAAAGATCGTCGGCCACCACTGCCGCCACCATCTGATTGCGCTCAGCCATCACAGCAAGCTGGCCGTTCCATGCCGCGCTGATGCTAAAGTATCCCAAAGCCACCAGTGGGATGATGGACATCGTGACGCCGAAGGCCAGCATGCGTCCCTTGAAGCGGGCCCACCACGGGAAGGTGCTCACGGCCGTCCCCCCTCCGGAGCCGTCCCGCTCCCTTCTGGCCACGGTACGTCAAGGATCCTGGCAAAAGCCAGGCCGACCGGAGACGGGTGCAGCCCCAGACGGCGGGCGATGCCGAGGTTAACAACAAGCTCAGGGCTGTCGGGTGTTTCCACCGGCAAATCGCCGGCGTTCTGCCCCTGCAGGAGTTTCGCCACGAACCGCGCCGACTGGCGCCCCTGGGTCTCGTAGGAACTCGCGGGACAGTTTCAAAGTCGGGCCCCCACGTCATTCTCATTCACACCCATCACGGGAATGCCGGTACGTATGGAGGCATCGTGGATTTCCCTCGCTGAGGCCTCGATAATGCCGGTTGAAAGGAGAAGGATGGCGTCCGCAGCCTTCGGCTGAAGGGCTTCCAGCTTCTCCAGCAGATCCTGCCGGTTGACTATGGCCACGGGGATCAGGGTTAGGCCGAGGCTGGCGCCGGCATCCAGGGCCACACGGAGGCCGTGCCGGCTGGGCATGACGCTAGGGTCATAAAGGGCGATGACGCGTTTGATTTGGGGTAGGAGGGTCACCAGGAGCTCCAGCCTCTTGGCGGTGAGTTCTGCGTGGCCGTTGTCGACGCCGGTGATATTGCCGCCGGGGTGGCGGATAGAGCCAACCAGTCCCGATTCCACGCTGGATGCCAGGCCCATCATGACGATGGGCACCCGGGGTCCCGAGGCCGCCTTCAGGGTGATCGCCTCAATGCTCCCCGCTGCCACTGCCACCGCGGGTTTGAGCCGGAGCAGCTTCGCCGCCGCGGCGGAAAGCTCTTCGCGGTTCCCCTTCGTGGAGATGACGGCGATTCGGACGCTTTCACCTTCCCGGTAGCCGCGACCGGCCAAACCCACCCGCAGGCCGTCCACCTTGGGCTGGCGGACATCATCGGATAGCAGTACCGCCACGAGGGGGAGAGGCTTTTCCTCGGGATGGAGGGTTCGTACCAGGATCAAGGAGGCACCGAGAATAGGAAGGATAACCAGGGACACCGGCCAGAGCTGCTTGCGCGTCACGGGGCTCACTCCCCAACCAGTCGACATGAAACCCATCCGATTGCACTATTTATTCTACATAATTTCAAGCCGGGGCGGGTCGGCAATTTGAACCAGGTTGCTACAGGCCAGGTCCCCCCTGTGACCCAGGTCACAGCCCGGCTGTAGCCTGAGTCACTGCACCAAAATGGGAAGCCGGGTAGCCTGTTGGCTGGAGGAACGTGCCGGCCCACCGCGGACCGGCACCTGACTATAGCAAAAGGGGGGCCCGACTTTGAAACTGTCCCGCGGCTGGCTGCAAGGCCTGATCTTCATCACCATCGTTGCTCTATCCGGCCTTATCTTCGGCGTCAAGTCCACCTATGACGGAAAGCCGCCCATCCCCGAAAGGGTAGTGGACGCCCAGGGGAAGGGCCTGGCGACGGCCAAGGACATTCAGGGCGGCCAAGCCGTGTTTCTGAAGTACGGCCTGATGGACTATGGCAGCATTTTCGGCCACGGGGCCTACCTCGGCCCGGACTACACCGCCGAGTACCTGCACAAAGAGAGCCTGGACCTGCAGAATACCTATGCTCAGCAGAGCTTCGGCAAGGACTACGCGGAACTCGACGCGGGGCAGAAGGCGTCGGTGGCCCAGCAGGTCCAGGCCGACCTGAAGGCCAACCGCTACGACCCGGCCACCGGCGTGCTCACCTTGTCACCGGCCCAGTCCACCGCCTATGGCAAGCTGGCGGCGGAATATAAGGCACGGCTGCAAAAGGGCGACCCCGACGCGGGGCTGCCCGGGGGCATTCAGGAGTCCCAGCGCTCCGAGGCGGATAAGTGGCTCTCCCCCAAGACCCAGGCAGAGCAGCTCACCGACTTCTTCGCCTGGTCGGCCTGGGCCGCGGCCGCCAACCGGCCCGGCCTCGACTATTCCTACACCAACAACTGGCCCTCCGACCGGGATGCCGGCAACGTGCCGGCCAAGCCGGTGGTGATCTGGAGCGCTGCCAGCATCGGCATCCTCTTTCTGCTGCTGGGGCTTGTCCTCTTCCTGTACCGGCGCTTCAACCTGGTCGCAGCGGATGACGATCTGGACCACAGCAGCTTGCCGCCTCTGCAGGACGTCGCCCTGACTCCGAGCCAGGTCAAGACGGGCAAGTACTTTGCCGTGGTGGCGGCCCTGTTCCTCGTGCAGACCCTGGTGGGTGCTCTCTCG
>JAMDAP010000112.1 GCA_023484675.1 Bacillota bacterium | reverse complement strand
TGGTTGTGATTTCATTATAGCGGGTAGGGGGCGACGGGGACAAGGGGCGTTAGGCATGAAGCAGCCCCCGAGCGGCGTAGTCTGAAGCGAAGGGAGGGTCGCCCATGCGCATTCTTCCCAGACAAGCAGGACGGGGAGGCCGGCGCCGGTCCAACCGCCGCTGGCTGGCGGCCGCCGCCGCCGCCCTGGGCCTGCTGCTCGGCTTGCGCCTGCTCACAGCTCCTTTGCGCCCGGCCCTGGCCCCGGCCAGCCGTCCCTGGAAGGCCAAAATTGCCTCACTCAACTACATCGGCGGCAACCCGGCCACGCTGGAAGTGCAGCTGGCGCTGGAGAACGCCAGCGCCGAGGCCGTCCGCCGGGTACAGATGGCTCTGCTGCTGCCTCCCGTCCTGAAGGCCGGCGTCGTCCGCACCACCTACTGGGATCCCCTGTTGGAGGGGATGGAGGTCGACTACTGGGCGCCACAGTCGTCACGGACTCTGTCCTTCGGCCTCAAGCTGTCCACCCTCGGCCGGGACGAGGCCATCCAACTGCTGGAGGGTGCCGCCCTGCGGCTGCGCTGGACGCCGGCCGAACCCGATCCCCGCGGCACAAAGCTGGAACAGACGCTGAAGATAGCCGATCTGTGGCGCAGGAGCGCGGCCTAGGACACGACGTACTCGTTGGCTTCCCCCAGCAGATCCTCACAGACCCGTCCTGCCTGAAGCGCCTGCGATGCCGGCACAAAAACGAAGAACCGCCAGAGCAGTTCGTACTGCCGCTGCATGGACTGGGCCTCGCCGAAAGCGGGCGGGCCAGACTGGCCCGGGGGCTGGCCGAGCTGGCCCAAGGGGAGGACGCCGCGGCTGGTTTTCACGGGCACCAGCACTTCCTTGAAACTCCAGGCTGGCGGGCAGTAGACCACCACCTGGCTGGTCTCCAGGCCAAGCTTTTGCCGGATGTACTCTTCCAATTCCTCGCGCTCCGACCCCAGGCCGCTGTACCGCTGGATCAAGCGGCGGCCCCCATCGCCCAGGGCGGCGGCGGACAGGACATAGGCCCGCTTCAGCAGGCGGCGGTCCATGACGGCGGACAGCAAAGCGGCCACCGCCGGGTCGGGCTCGGGCGCCGCGCCGCGGAAGGCAGCCAGGAAGCTGAAAAAGGCAGCGTCGGTCAGACCGTAGAGGTGCTCTTCGGTCAGGCCATAGCCAACCGCCAGTTCCACCGCCTTGCTGATCATCGCCCCGCTGGCTATCTTGGCGTGGTGGGTGTAAACCCGCTCCGTCAGGAAATAGCGCATGCGGAGCAGGTGTATGATCTCAGAGCGGGTGTCGGGCCGGTCCATGTGGTGTTTGCTCATGGACATGACCAGCCGGTCCTCATCCAGGATAAACGTGGACAGGATGCGGTCGTCGTAGGCCTGCGACAGCCCGGCAAAGTACGAGTCGCGCCGCAGGTAGTCGAGCAGGTCGGCGTCGATGGTGCTGGCCACCACCTGGCTGCGCCAACCGGCCCCCTCGCCCTTGGCCAGGAGAAGCTTCAGCACCTCCTCCCGCAGTCCTAGCGCGGCGAGCGCCTGGCCAAGCTCGCCGCCGGAGAGGAAGGCCTCCAGCCGGCGGGGAGCATCGTGGCGGGGGAAGATGCGTCGCTCGTCCTCAAAGGTATGGCCGAAGGGGATGTGGCTGATGTCGTGCACGAGCGCGGCGACGGCCACCAGTTCCTCGTCTGCGGCGGAGACGGCGAAGCCGTTCCGGCGCAGGGCGGCAATGATCCGCTTGGCCATGGCCAGCGTGCCCAGGGAGTGGTCGAAGCGGGTGTGCACGCAGCCCGGGTAGACCAGGTGCGCCGTGCCCAACTGTTTGACGCCGCGCAGCCGCTGTACCTCGCGGGTGTCCAGGATGCGCTGCTCCGACCGGGTCAGTTCGATGTCGCCCTGCACCGGGTCGCGAATGATCACGGGGGTGCCTCCTACGCCGGCGGTGTGGCCGTTGACAGCCTTCGGCGCCCACCCCGGCAAAACCTTTCGGCAGGATTTCCGGTCGGGCGGTGGAATTACCCTGAAATGTCCGTTTGCCGCAGGGAGGCAGCATAGTACATGACCGGCACTCTCATCAACGTAACGACCATCCTTCTCGGCAGCTTCCTGGGCACCCTCCTGGGAGCGCGCCTGGCTCCCCGGTTTCGCCAGCTGATCATGCAAGCCCTGGGCCTGTCCACCGCTGTCATCGCCCTGCAGATGGCTCTGCTGACGAAGAACGTCAACGTCCTCACGGTAACCATCAGCCTGGTGGTGGGCGGCATACTGGGCGAGGCGCTAAACCTGGACGCGGCTCTGGCGCGGCTGGGGCAGAGCCTGGAACGGCGATTGTCCCGCGGGCGCGCCGGCAATGAGGAAGCGGCCGCCTCAGATGTGGTGCGCTCGCCAGGAGGGGCCGATGCGGCGAGCACCCCGGCCAGTGGCAGCTTCAGCCGCGGCTTCGTCATGGCCAGCTTGGTCTTTTGCGTCGGTCCCATGGCCATCCTGGGGTCCTTTCAGGACGGTCTGTCCGGCGACTTCCGCCTGCTGGTGGTCAAGGCCCTGCTGGACGGCGTGGCCGCCACCGCCTTCGCCGCCTCCCTGGGCATCGGCGTCTCCTTCAGCGCCCTGAGCGTCTTGCTCTATCAGGGCAGCCTGTCCCTCCAAC
>JAMDAP010000176.1 GCA_023484675.1 Bacillota bacterium | reverse complement strand
CCAACACGTCAGGAGGGTACTCGGCCTGCTGGGCGGCGTCATCGCCTGGACCGCAACCAGCCATGCCCACCGCCCGGGCGCAGGTGCGGAAGGTCAACGGGAACATGCCCACCAGTTCGACACGCACCGGGCCTGGCGCTCTGGGTCGGGCCCGCACCACCCACCGCCCCCTCCCCCAATGGCTTTCATTTACCGTGACACTGGCATTCCTGGAGGGCCTGGAACAGGCCCTCCAGGGGGGCGTTACCCCTTGCCTCCAACTCGATGAAGCGACCGCTTTCCGGGCATTGCCACTGTATGAGAAGGCGTTCCGAAGTGCCTGGCTCCTCCGTCATCTGGTAGACGCCGGGGTGCCCAGCCACGGTGACGGGCGCTCCAATCCCAATCCCTTGCCGCGGCGCCCGTGGCCTCACCCGGACCCAAAGGTCCACTCTGGTGGAGTCGGGGGGCGAGAGGAAGTAGTGAGCGCCGCCCTGAGTGGCCCAGCAGACGGAGCCCACCACCCGGCGGGCGTCCACCTCCGGCCGCTGGAGGCCGTTCCGCAAGCTCCATCCCGGCGGCAGGCCGAGCACCAGCAGGTTGGTGGTGCCAAGCAAGAGGTTGTTGGCCGCCAACACCTGACGGTTGGGCGCAGCCTCCGCGCCCGACCCGCCCAACTCGCCCGACCCGCCCAACTCGGCCGGACCACCTGCTGCTGCTGGATGGGCCACCGCTGCCGGCGGTCCCTCCCAGGACCAATCACCCACCGTGGGTCACCACCAGGGGCGCCCCCGTGTCGAACTGGTGGGCATGTTCCCGTTGACCTTCCGCACCTGCGCCCGGGCGGTGGGCATGGCTGGTTGCGGTCCAGGCGATGACGCCGCCCAGCAGGCCGAGTACCCTCCTGACGTGTTGGCGCAGCAGCGCCTGGCAGAGGACGCGGCGGCGAACCTGTGGACGGCGTTCGGAGCCGCGGTGCGCGTGGAGAGCGTGCTCTTCACCTCTCCCCGGGGGCTCTGGCTGTCGCTTCGCCACCGTTTGGGGCAGGATCCCGTCGCCTTCGTGGACGGAGGGGGACCGATCCCCCTGGCGGCCCGCCCGGCGGCGGTGCAAGCAGCCGTATCGGCAGCCTTGAGCAGGCGGCCAGAGGCGCCGGAGGCATCGAGGCCGTGACGGCGCTGGGCGACGCCGTGGCGGCATTGAAGCTATGACGCCGTCGATGCCGGAACATGGTGGACGAGGGGCCGCCCGAGTGGCGGCCCTTTGTTGGTCGGGGTTCAGGGTTAGTCGGGCTTCAGGAAGGTGTTCCTGTTGCCGGGGAGGATGTGGCTACCGTCGTAGCCGCGGCAGCGGCGGCCTTCCCGGCTTGGAAGGCCACGTCGGCCATCCGCCGGGGCGATATCCTCTACCGGGCCGCTGAAATCCTGGCGTCCCAGGCGGAGGAAACCGCCCGGCAGCTCAGCTTGGAAGAGGGCAAGACCCTGGAGGAGGCGCAGGGCGAGACCCTGCGGGCGCTGTCCATCCTCCGCTACTTCGAGGCTCAGGCGAGGGAGGCTGTGGGGGAGGTCTACGCCGCGACGCAGCCCTCCACACTGCTCTTTACCCGCCGGGAACCCGTGGGGGTGGTCGGCCTCATCACCCCCTGGAACTTGGCCATGGCCCTGCAAGAGGCGGGATTGCCGGATGGTGTCCTGAACGTGGTCTACGTGGAGCAGCCCGTCCTCGCCGACTTTGCCGAGGCCTTCGCGGAGAGGGCGCGAACTTTGGCTATCGGCAATCCCCTCGACCCTGCCACCTTCCTGGGCCCGGCGGTGGTGCTGATTCCCGCCGCCGACTATGCCGACGCCGTGGTCAAGGCCAACGCCGTCAGCTTTGGCCTCTCCGCCAGTGTGGTGACCCACGACCTGGGCCAGGCGCTGGCTTTCATCCGCGACTCGGACTGCGGTGTCGTCCACGTCAACTCGGAAACGGCCGGGGCGGAACCCCACGTGCGCTTTGGCGGCACCAAGAAATCCAGCTCCGGCACCCGCGAGCAGGGCAAAGCGGCCCAGGAGTTTTATACCCAGGTCAAGACGGTCTATTTGGACCCGCCGCCAGTTGCAGGCTTTGGATTCGCCAACGGGAGGAAACTCAATGCTGTGATCAAACCACGAAGGCTTCAACCCGGCGACACCATCGCCATCGTCTCGCCCAGTTCCGGCATCGCCAACCTGGTGCCCCGCCGGTTCGAGCGGGGCGTTGCCTATCTGGAGAAGCTGGGGTACCGGGTCAAGGTGATGCCCCATGCCCGCGACAGGCTGGCCCACCGGGCCGGCACCTACGGGGCCCAGGCGGAGGACCTCAACCGGGCCTTCGCCGACCCGGAGGTGCGCATGATCTTGACCAGCATCGGCGGGTACACCTCCAACGGCGTGCTGCGATTCCTGGACTGGGAATTGATTGGCCGCTCCCCCAAGATCGTCATCGGCTATTCCGACACGACCGCCCTCTTGACTGGCCTGCACACGCAAGCCGGCCTGGTGACTCTGTACGGGCCGGCCTTGCTGACCACCTTTGCCGAGTTCTCAGGGATGCAGCCCTACAGCCGGAACTCCTTTCTTGATGTGGTGACGGGCAAGACGCCCATCTGGGGGCCGAGCCCCGACTGGACGAACGAGAAGCTTTCCTGGGACGAGCTAGACGACCGACCTC
>JAMDAP010000054.1 GCA_023484675.1 Bacillota bacterium | reverse complement strand
TCGTTCAACAGGCGCCTGCCTTGCCCATCGTCCTGGAACGCATGCCTGCTACCATCGAGTTGGCCTTTTACGCCATGCTGCTTTCGGTCGTACTGGCGGTACCTGTGGGTGTAATCTGCGCCGTCCGGAGGGGGAGACTGGTGGACCGGCTGTCAATGCTGGTCACGCTGACAGGACAATCCATGCCCACTTTCTGGCTCGGCATCATGATGGTCCTGATTTTTGCTGTTCGACTGGGGGTGTTGCCCACTTCGGGAAGAGGCACGCCGGCTCACCTGGTCTTGCCGGTTATTACTCTTGCGGCGTACTACCTTGCGATGATCGCCCGGCTCACCCGGTCCGGTTTATTGGAAGTCTTGGGGTTGGATTACATCCGGACCGCCCGGGCTAAAGGGTTGCCCGAACGCGTGGTAATTTACCATCACGCCCTGAAGAACTCGCTCATCCCGTTGGTCACGATGGTCGGCCTTCAATTCGGTCGGCTCCTGGGTGGGGCGGTGATTACCGAGTCCGTTTTCGAGTGGCCAGGGGTGGGCAAGCTGATCGTCCTTGCCATCAATCAGCGGGATTACCCGGTTGTGCAGAGTGCAGTATTCATGCTGGCAATGGTCTTCGTGGCCGTCAACATGCTGACCGATGTCCTTTACGGTTACCTAGATCCGCGCATCCGCTTGAAGTAGTTTAGGAAGGGCAGGGCATCGCGCTGCTCGGCAGCCGGATTGCTCTTGTGACCATAAAGGAGGTTACTCAAAATGGACCGACAGATGTACAACCGTCCCGGTGTTAAGAGTGCCATTCCCGCCTCGGCGGTCGGCCGCGCCGGGGACATCATCTTCACTGCCGGCCAGACAGGCCGAAACCCATACACCAACGAAATCCCCGAGGGCATGGCAGCCCATACCAGGCAGGCCCTCCTCAACCTTAAAGAGGCTCTCGAGCTGGCCGGCAGCTCCATGGACAGGGTGGTCAAGGTCAACATCTTCATTACCGACATGTCAGCTTTTGAAGAAATGAACGGGGTGTACCGGGAGTTCTTCCCCACCGACCCGCCCGCCCGGGCCACGGTGGAAGTCAAATCCCTGGCCAATCCCAAGCTGGTGATCGAGATCGAGGCCGTCGCCGTAGTGTAAAAAAGCTGGCCACCTACCAATCGCCCCAACCGTCAGCCCCCCCTGCAAACGTCAAACCGTCCCCAACTGTCAAGGCAAGGAGGCACCTACGTGGCATCGCAAAGGGAATCCGTCATCGTCTGCAGGTGCGAGGAAGTATGCCTGGAAGATATTGAGACCGCCATTGCCGACGGGGCGTCCACCCCGCTCGAAGTCAAAGGGCGGACCCGGGCCGGTATGGGGGTCTGCCAGGGGCGCACCTGCCGGGCTCTGGTGGCGGACATTGTGGCACAGAAGACGGGATTAACTCCCGACAACGTCGCTCCCTTCTCCTACCGTCCGCCGGTCCGGCCGGTCCCTTTGGAGGAGTTAGCACTGGAGGGCCAACACCTGGGTGGCGCGGTAGAGGGTGGCCCGGCAGAGGCAGAAGACTCGAACGGCCGGGAAGGAAACAGGGAGTGAGGAAAACGACATGGCCAAGACCGTGGAAGACCTTCGCGTAACCGAACATGCCTATCTTGACCCCCTCCCCCCCCGCCGCAGGGTAAGCTTCCGATTCGACGGGAAAGAAATCCACGGATACGAAGGAGAACCCATCGCCGCGGCGCTTTTCGCGGCGGGCATTCGCGTCTTGGGGCACGCCGACAACTCCGGCTCGCCCCGCGGGGTCTACTGCGGGATAGGGCAGTGCTACAGCTGCCGGGTGGTTATAGACGGCGTCCGGAACCAGCGGGCCTGCATCGAACCGGTGAGGGAAGGAATCGTGGTAGAAAAGCAAGGCATGGAACCCGGGCGGGAAGGAGAGTTGCCCGATGCGTAAGGTTGAACTGGCCGTAATAGGGGCCGGACCCGCCGGGTTGACCGCCGCCACAGAGGCTGCACGACTTGGGATGCAGGTCACGGTCATTGACGAAAGCCCCGAGCCGGGAGGCCGGCTGCGGGGTCAACTGGAAGAGCTGCCCGGCTACAGGGAAGACGGTGGGTGGTGGCGGGGTGAACGCATCGCCAGAAGGCTCACCGAAGAGGCGCTCAAGGCCGGAGTTACCTTCCTCAACCGCACTTCGGTATGGGGAGCCTTTCCCGAAGTGGGCAACACCCCCAGTCGAACAGCAAAAATCAGGACCATCATGATGCCGAGCCAGAAAGTGGGCATGGATTGTCCTGTCAGCGTGACCAGCATTGACAGCCGGCCACTCAGTTCCAACGGTACGCTAACAAAGAATTCAAAATGTATCTGTTCACCTGGCCGCAACAACCAGAGCCGGAGCGGTACATTACTACCTTGTTTCATTCCAAGACTCGCGGCTATTACTACAAGAACCCCGAGGCCGACCGCCTGATTGACTTGGGGCGCGGGACACTCGATCCCAAGGAGCGGGTGAAAGTTTACCAACAGCTTCATCGATTTCTTCGGGACGATGCGCCGTGGGTCTTCCTTTACAACCAGCTTACCTACTTCGGGGTACGTAGGAACGTCAAGTGGGAGGCGCCTGCGGACACCCTTCTTCAGATGTACTACGCAGACAAGGAGTAACCAGGGGTTAGCCGGCCCCGGGAGGCCCGTGCGATGCTGGTATATGTACTTAAACGGGTCCCGCAGGTTGTTTTTG
>JAMDAP010000106.1 GCA_023484675.1 Bacillota bacterium | reverse complement strand
CAGCAATCCTCATTCTGGCTCTGGCCCTGACCGCCGGGTGCACCCCAACGGGCGGGGTTGCCGGCTCACCGTCCTCCGGGCAGACGGTACCGCCCCAAGCGAGCGCTCCTCCCCGTGAGACGCCCTGGCCCGTGGGTACCCCGCCAGCCCAGGCGGGTGCTGGTTCTCAGTCCGGCCATCCTACAACCCCGACCGCACCTGCATCTTCGGGTCCTTCCTCCGGGGCCGCCGCCGAGAAGGTGCTGACAGGCTTCGATAAGCTCTCCGACCGCGCTGCGGCCGTTCAGTGGATAGACTCCCTGAAGAAGGTGGAGGGAGTTTACGTCAATCAGATCGGCAACCTGCGCGTGTACCTGGTGGCCATGGGGGAGAAGCCTACCGGAGGGTACCAGGTCAAGATTGACCAGATCGGCACCTCCAAGGGTTCCTGGCTCGTGGACGTCGTCTACGTTCGCCCGGCTCCCGGCCAAATGGTTTCCCAGGTAGTCACGTACCCCTACGAAGTGGTCGCAGTCCCCATCGGTCCTGGGGAAAGGCCGGTCCGGTTCCGCCTGATCGAGGGTGCGAAAATCACGGAATTACCGCTTACGCAAGCGCCACAGGGGAAGGGCAACGTCCAGGTGACCTCGCCCAAGCCCCAGGCTGTAATCAAAAGCCCCGTTACCATAACCGGGAAGACCCGGGTCTTTGAAGGCGTGCTCCGGGTTCAGGTCGAGGATGGGCATGACGTCCTGGCGGAAGCCACGATTCAGGCGGCGCGCGGCACGGGGGAGTGGGGGGACTTCCGGATTACCCTCCCCTTCAAGCACACTCCCACCAATGATTACGGCGCCATCGTGTTCTCGACGAACAGTCCCCGGGACGGTTCAAGGGTGGAGGAACTGCTGGTGCCTGTTCGTTTTAAATGATGCCGTAAACGTTTTCGGGGTATCTCCCGATATAGGAAATGAAGAGCAAATTTGTGTCCAACGCTACGTGAAAATGGCAACTGCTTTCCCTGGTTTCCAGCCGGGGAAAGCGGGCGCAAAACCACGGGTCCCATGGAGTTTTCCGGGACGGCCGGGTTGCCGGTGGCACTCGTTAGGGAAGCCCTCGACATCCGGTCGGGGGTTTTTGCTTGGAAGGGAATCTGAAACTTGAGAATGCGAGGCGGAGAGAATGGTTAGCTTTTCCTCGACCGACCCTTATTACCTTTCACTCCTGGCGGCTTCTTCGCTCTTCAGTCCGGGAGGCATTCAAAATCCCTCTCTTTCCCCCTTGTATCTTGCACCTCCGCCGGGGATGTTGAACCCGGGGCAGGGGCTGGGTTGGTTGCCGTCCTTTTCCGTTCAGGGCCTCGACCCGTTGCAGACCCAGCTCGGTTCGGCCCTCTCGGGGTTGTACCAGAACGCCCAGAGCCTGCTTAGTCCGGCGCGCAGCCTGAACATGACCCAGACCGACTCAGCCCTGCGCTCGCGGACGGCGACCACCAACAACTCTGCCGTGTTGACCGCCACCGCGAGCCCCGACGCCACCATGAAGAGCTACCAGGTAACCGTGAGTTCGCTGGCGCAAGCCCAGGTGAACACCGGGACAGCCCTGAACGCTACGGCTGCCAGCAGCGTGTCGGCCGGCACAAACACCGTGGCCGTCACCGTGAACGGACAGACCAGCAACGTTTCCTACGGCGTGAATGCTGGGGACACCAACCAGACGGTGCTCAACAACCTGGCTTCGGCCATCAACAACGCCGGCCTAGGTCTGCAAGCCACCGTCTTGAACGACAATACGGCAGGCACCGTGAGCCTGCAAGTGAGCTCAAAGGTGACCGGTACCCAGCATGGCTTCAGCCTTAATGACGTAAGCGGCAACACGGTGGCCCAGACGGGAATCAACACGGTAACGGCGGCGGCGGCCAACGCCAGTTACACCGTGGACGGCATAAACTACACCTCCCAGGGCAACAAGGTCTACCTGGACAACAGCAAGCTTACCCTGAGCCTGTGGCAGACATCTTCCAACCCGGTTACCGTCACCGTCAACCCGGATACCCAGGCGATCACCACCGCCGCTACCAATCTCGTTAATCAGTACAACAACATGCAGCGCTACCTGAACACCAGCGGTCAGCACATCGCCTCCACCTTCAAGGGTGAGATTGGCCAGGCGGTTACCCAGGCCCCCGGGCTGGGGGCGATCGGAATAACCACCAACGGGGACGGAACGCTCAGTTTGGATCAGAACAAACTCACCACGGCAATCCAGACCGACTTTGCCAGCGTGCAGCAGGCCCTGGGCGGTTACAACGGCCTGGGGACCACCCTGGCCAATGCCGCCCAGCACGTCCTCTCCAGCCCGTTGGCTAACTTCGCCGCTCCGGTTCCCTTCGTGCTGACCCAGGGCTTGTTCTTGAACACGGCCCTTTAGGCGGCTTGAGAAAAATTTGCGTGGTGGGGGTGCCCCGGTTTGAAAACGGTGCAAAAGTTTCCCTATGAATTCCCCCCAGCAGGAGAAATTTGCACATCGGCGCTGGGACTTCTTGCAGACACGGTAGGCTTCGGGCCCACCTTTTTCATTTGGCACGGCACTTGCATCCAACGTGTCGACGGGCCAGGGAGATGACTCAAGTCCCTGGATTCCAGTCTCAAGTTAGGAAGTGATCCCTTGAAGGGGAAAAAGGTCTCTTTGGCCCTTAAGATGGCATCGGGCATCTTTCGGTTGGTTCTTCGCTCTCCAGTCTGGGAGGCAGT
>JAMDAP010000205.1 GCA_023484675.1 Bacillota bacterium | reverse complement strand
CGCGCCTGGTGGTCACTCCCAATCCGGAGATCGTCTACCAGGCGCAGTTTGATCCGGAATTGCGGCGCGTCATCGGAGAAGCCGATCTGGTCACCGCCGACGGCACCGGCGTGGTGTGGGCCTCCCGCCGTGTGGGCAGGCCGGTGCCGGAGCGCGTCACCGGCGTGGAGCTGGGAGAGGAGATCATGCGGCGCGCTGCTGCCCGCGGCTACACCCTCTACCTGCTCGGGGCCAAACCCGGCGTGGCGGACGAGGCGGCGCAAAAGCTCGCTGCCCAATTTCCAGGGCTCAAGGTGGTGGGGACGCAGCACGGCTATTTCGGCCCTGCCGAGGAACCCGCCGTGCTCGCGGCGATCAGGGAAGCACGCCCGGACCTGCTCTTTGCCGGCCTTGGCTCCCCCAAGCAGGAGAAGTGGCTGGCGGCACACCGCGAAGATCTGGGCGTACCGGTCTCCGCCGGCCTGGGCGGGTCTTTCGACGTCTGGGCCGGAAAGGTGGCGCGGGCCCCCTTGCTCTTTCGCCGCCTGCACCTGGAGTGGCTGCACCGCCTGGGCAGGGAACCGCGCCGATTTTGGAGAATGCTAGCTTTACCCAAGTTCGTCCTGGCAGTGCGCCGCCACGGTTCTTCGCCCATGCGGGGCGGGACGGAAGCCGGGGAGAGCAACAAGGAGGCACCAGAGCCGCGTGAGTGACAACCATCAGGACCTCAAGAACATCGCCCGTACCTTGCGTCGGGACATCCTGGAGATGACCGCGACCGTCAAGTCGGGCCATGCCACCAGCTCCCTGTCGGCAGTGGAGTTGATTACCGCCCTCTATTTCCGCAGCATGAAGCTGGATCCATCGCGGCCCGACTGGCCGGAGCGGGATCGCTTCCTGCTGTCCAAGGGCCATGCCACGCCCGTCCTCTACGCCGCCATGGCGGAACGCGGCTTCTTCCCCAAGGACGAGCTGTCCAGCTTCCGCCGCATCAACTCGCGCCTGCAGGGCCATCCCAGCCGTCACAAACTGCCGGGCGTGGAGATCGCCAGTGGTTCCCTGGGCCAGGGCCTGTCCCAGGGCGTTGGCATGGCCCTCGGCGGCAAGATGGACAACAAGGCCTGGCGCGTCTACGTCATGCTGGGCGACGGCGAGCTGCAGGAGGGCCAGAACTGGGAAGCGGCCATGGCCGCGCCTTTCTACAAGCTGGACAACCTCTGCGCCATGGTGGACTACAACGGCCTGGAGAGCGACGGCCCCATCGAGCAGATCATGGGCCTGGCTCCGCTGGACGCGAAGTTCAAGGCCTTCAACTGGCACGTCATCACCATCGACGGCCACGACTTTGACCAGATCTTCCAGGCCCTGGACGAGGCGGCGGCCACCAAGGGCAAGCCGACCATGATTCTGGCCAAGACCGTCAAGGGCAAGGGCGTCTCCTTCCTGGAAAACGCGCTGGGCTGGCACGGCGTGCCGCCCAAGCCGGAAGAACTGGAGCGGGCTCTCAAGGAGCTTGCCTAACTATAGGAGGTCGTGGACGACATGGCAGAGATGATTGCAACTCGCGACGCCTACGGGCAAGCCCTGGCGGAGTTGGGTGGAGAGAACCCCAACGTGGTGGTGCTGGACGCCGATCTGTCCAAGTCCACAAAGACGGCGGACTTTGGCAAGAGATACCCGGATCGCTTCTTTGATGTGGGCATCGCCGAGGCGAATATGGTAGGCATGGCCGCCGGCCTATCCCTGACCGGCAAGATCCCCTTCGTCAGCACCTTCGCCATCTTTGGCACCGGTCGGGTCTATGATCAGGTGCGCAACTCAGTGTGCTATCCGCACCTCAACGTCAAGCTGGCCCTGTCCCATGCCGGTCTGACCCTGGGCGAGGACGGCGCCTCCCACCAGATGCTTGAGGACATGGCCCTGATGCGAGTCTTGCCGAACATGACCATCGTCGTGCCGGCGGACGCCACCGAGGCCAAGAAGGCCGTCAGGGCCCTGGCCAAGATGGACGGCCCCGCTTACCTGCGCCTGGGCCGGCCGGCCGTGCCGGTGCTTTTCGACGACAGCTACGACTTCCAGATCGGCAAGGCGCCCAAGCTGCGCGACGGTCAGGACGTGGCCATCCTGGCCTGCGGCGTGATGGTGGCGCAGGCCGTGGAAGCGGCGGAGACGCTGGCCAAGGAGGGCATCTCGGCCCTGGTGCTTAACGTCTCCTCCATCAAGCCCCTGGACGAAGAGGCAGTGGTGGCGGCGGCCAGGCAGTGCGGCTGCATCGTCACGGCGGAAGAGCACAACGTCCTGGGCGGCATGGGCAGCGCCGTGGCCGAGACCCTGGCCCGCCGGCATCCCACGCCCATGCGCTTCATCGGCGTGCAGGACACCTTCGGCGAGTCCGGCAAGCCCGACGAGCTGCTGGAGAAGTATGGCCTCAAGGCGCACCACATCGGAGACCCTGGCCCGCCGGCATCCCACGCCCATGCGCTTCATCGGCGTGCAGGACACCTTCGGCGAGTCCGGCAAGCCCGACGAGCTGCTGGAGAAGTATGGCCTCAAGGCGCACCACATCGCGGGCGCGGCCAAAGAGGTCATGAAGCTGAAGAGGTAGGGTTTACGGCATTTCGCAGAGGTTTTTCAGTCGAACCCATCTGCCCGACGGGCGGATGGGTTTTTTGGCGTCAGGCGTGGGCACGGAGGGCCGCTGACCTTAACATCATTGATCAGACGACGTACAGCTCTCTCTACCGCCGTTTGTCGATGATGGGCTG
>JAMDAP010000132.1:2181-2746 GCA_023484675.1 Bacillota bacterium | reverse complement strand
CCCTGGAGCGCTCGGAAGGCAATGGGCAGGCCGGCCACGACTGCGGCGGCGACCATCAAGAAGTCAGCCGCGGGCTGCGTCTGGACCGGGGTGCTCCCGGCGAATGGCCACGCCGCCCCACTCCAGCGGACGAGCCAGGCCAGGGCGATGAGCGCGGCCACCGCCACAATGTGCAGCGTTCTCCGTCGCCTAGCCACGGGGGTCACCTCTGCGCCAGGACGGGGTAACCCAGGTCCGTCAGCACCTTCGCCAACGCCTCCGGGTTCGACTGGCCGTCATCAAACCGGACCTGCACCCTGCTGGCGTTGAACAGAACCTTGACTTCCTCCACGCCCGGACGTTGGGCAAGCGCCCGCTCAATCCTGGCCACACAACTCGGGCAGGATAGCGGTGCCAGCTGCATCTGGATCGTCTTCATGTTCATTCCTCCAATAGCGCGGACTGCACCGTGTTTGTTGGCCTAAGCCTACCATCGAAAAGGCGAGGACCGGTGCCGACCCGCTGCCGCTGGATGATCACAGGGTCTGCAGCAGTTTCTCCCGGTCCACTACCACCTCTTTCCGCA